>CATJWG010000159.1 GCA_949744165.1 uncultured Eubacteriales bacterium
CGAATGCCCCCTTCTCCTGCACCTCATCCCCTCCGACCAAAGAGGGGCCTGCGGGCCCCCTTTGGATTTCCCCTGGGGGTGGGGGGGCTCGTCCCTGCGGGACATCGCGTGGGGGTTATGGCAGGCAGGGTTATTCACCGTGCTTTTATTTACTCGTTGCCATCCACAAATTCTAAATTGTTAAATGCAAATTCCAAAGCTTTATTAATCAGCTCGTTACGGGAGCGATTGCTTTGCTGAGCCAACCTCTCCAGCTTAGTATTAATTTCCGGGTAAATTCTTATGGTCAATGTGACTGATTTCTCATCCTTTGGTGTAACGATAAATTTGTTGTTATCAGCCATTGCAATCACCTCCTTCGCTCATAACAATTATAATTGCCTGTTGTGCTGAATATAAGAACACAATTAGCACTTTTAAATAATTGCAATTTGCATCAGAAGGCGCTATAATTAAAAAAACATCATGTTATGGGTGATGTATACAACAAGTGGGGGGAAAGATGAAAAAACTGATATATTCCAAAAAATATCCTGAGAGCGAGGAGCTTAAGGTGCCGCCGGAGGTGCTTTTGGGGGCGTTTGCGGAGGCGGCGGAGAGGCTGTGTGACGAGCTCGTCTATATTCTTTTGCCGTGCAGGATGGCATTCAAGGAGAAATACATAGAGTACGCAAAGGAATTTGCCGAGAAATACGAATACGACATAGAAATCTACGAGGCGAGAGGCGGCGTAGAGCTCAATCTGTCCTTTGACCATCAGTTTACCTTCGGCGAGTTCAACAACCTCATCGGCATGTCAGACGACATTTCAATATCCTCCGGCATAAAGGGGCGGGAATTTACCGTCAGCCTGACTTACTACACCCACGCAATCTACCGCGACGGGAAAAAGCTCCTACCGATAATGTAGCGGCAGAAAAATGGCACGCAGGGCATGAAAACCATGCTCTGCGTGCCATTTTTGCGCTGTTCCGCGGGGGCGGGGGCGGCCGTTCGGGAATGGGGACCGCCGCGGCGGAAGCGGAATTAAGCAAAATCTGAGCTGAAACCGGAAAATTTTATTTTTTGTTGCATATGTTGCTGCTGTTTTTCGTCTCTGTGGGGCTATGGGCAGAAAGGGGCCTGGCCGTTCACTTCCCGCCGTGGATGGCCTTCATCCTCTGAGAATGGTCGAGTATGCTTTTCCTCAGACGCAGATTCTGGGGCGTGACCTCGAGCAGCTCGTCGTCGGCCAGAAACTCCAGGCACTGCTCCAGGCTCATCTGGCGCGGCGGAACAAGGCGCAGCGCCTCGTCGCTGCCGGCGGCGCGCATATTGGTAAGCTGCTTGCGCTTGCACACGTTTACGCTGATGTCCTCCCCCTTCGGCGATACACCCACTACCATGCCGGCATAGACAGGCACGCCGGGGCCGATAAACAGCACGCCGCGCTCCTGTGCGTTAAACAGGCCGTAGGTCACGGACTCGCCTGTCTCAAACGACACGAGCGAGCCGGTGCCGCGGCGGGATATTTCGCCCTTGTAGGGTTCGTATTTCTCGAACACCGAGCCCATAATGCCCTCGCCCTTGGTGTCGGTCAGAAATTCATTTCTGTAGCCGAACAGCCCGCGGGAGGGGACCAGAAACTCCACCTTCATGCGGTTGCCCACTGGAGTCATCTCCAGCATTTCGCCGCGGCGGGAGCCTATCTTCTCGATAACCGCGCCGACGGATTCCTGCGGAACGTCCACCACAAGGCGCTCTATAGGTTCGCAGCGTTTGCCGTTTATATCCTGGTACAGCACGCGCGGGGGAGATACCTGAAATTCATAGCCCTCGCGGCGCATGGTCTCAATGAGTATCGACAGGCTCATCTCGCCCCGGCCGGCGACATTGAAGCTGTCCGTCGCGCCCTCTATTTCGCTGACACGAAGGGACACGTCCTTAAGCGTTTCGCGCATGAGGCGCTCGCGTATCTGACGAGAGGTGACAAACTTGCCCTCGCGACCGGCGAATGGGCTGTCGTTGACCGAGAAGGTCATCTCGAGAGTTGGCGCGGAAATCTGCACAAAAGGCAGCGGCTCGTCAAAGCCGCGGGCGCATATCGTGTCGCCTATCGTTACATCGCCTATTCCGCTCATGGCTATTATATTGCCGGCGGAGGCCGATGTCACGGCGACGCGGGCCAGACCCTCAAACTGGTACAGCGACACAGCCTTGGCTTTCTCAGGGGATTTATCGGGGCTGTGGTAGTTGCACAGGTCAATCTCCATGTTCTGCGTGACCGTGCCGCGCTCTATGCGGCCTATGGCGATGCGGCCGACGAACTCGTTGTAATCAATAGATGACACGAGCATTTGGAACGGGGCGTCTGCGTCTGTTTTCGGTGCGGGGATGTACTCGAGTATCGTCTCGAACAGGGGCTTGAGGTCGGTGCCGGGCACATCGGGGGAATAGCTGGCCGTGCCCTGGCGGCCGGAGCAGAACAGCATGGGGCTGTCAAGCTGCTCATCCGTGGCGTCCAGGTCCATCAAAAGCTCAAGGCATTCGTCAACGACCTCGTGTATGCGAGCGTCGGCCTTGTCAATCTTGTTCACTACCACAATGACGCGATGGCCGAGCTCAAGGGCCTTTGACAGCACAAAGCGCGTCTGCGGCATGGGGCCCTCGGCCGCGTCAACAAGCAGAATTACGCCGTTGACCATTTTCAATATGCGTTCGACCTCGCCGCCGAAGTCGGCGTGGCCTGGGGTATCGACTATGTTTATCTTCGTATCGCCGTAGTGCACGGCGGTGTTTTTAGCCAGAATAGTGATTCCACGCTCGCGCTCAAGGTCGCCGGAATCCATGACGCAGTTGACGACATCCTGGTTGTCGCGGAAAACTCCCGACTGCTTGAGCAGCTCGTCCACAAGCGTGGTTTTGCCGTGGTCGACGTGGGCAATTATAGCTATGTTTCTCAAATCCTCCAAGGGGCTCAGACCTTTCATATATACAGAATTTTGATTTTAATCACAAAATTGAATTTTACCACCGAGAGGGACAATATGCAAGTATTTTAAACGTCAAAAACCAGTTTCACCGCTTTTTTGACGGGATATCGCTCCGCGCCGAGTATTTCGCAGGACTTATATACTCGAAAAAACGATTTAATTCTATTCGCGGCTTACGGGCCGAGAACTCTGTTGAGACCCTTTCAATGTATGATACCGGCCGCTTATTTGACGCAGGCGCCCGCCGCACAGCAGGTCCGTACAGCCGGAGCAGAGAAGGGCGGTATTGCTGCCTTCCCAGAAACGCTCGGGGTGGACGTGGAAGCTTATTTCCCACACAATCAGTACGATAAGCGACACCACGCACAGGGACCAGGAGAAAAATCCGGGAACGAATACCAGGGGAGAGAACATCATCATATGGTCCCAATTGAAAATGCGGCAGGTGGAGCAGCAGCGGTTTTTCATCAGAAACACGCGGAAGGGGCACCAGAACAGCACGCATATAACATCGCAGACGTAGAAAGCCACGGTTATCAGCAGCAGAATTGACTGGTCAAGAAGGTGCAAAAAATACGCCGCGCCGATGCACAGCGTAAGCGCCAGCCAGGCTGCGCCCACAGTCAGTACCTCTCGCCTGCTCTGGCGCAGAAAGCGGGCGAAGCCGTCCTGGCGCTGGCCGGCGGCGGGGTGAAAGGCATACTCTAAAAACTTCTGTGAGCCCACGGGCCAGTACCGGCGGCAGGGAAGCATCTGCGAGAGCATATCTGCCATCCAGAAAAGCCACATTATATGAAAAACGGAGAAGCCCTCAAAAAAACCAAGGGGGCTGAGAATGTCAAACTGTAGGGGCGAAAGAAAAAAGAGCAGAACGGACATAATAAGCACAAAGCAGCGGAAGAAAAAACGGAGATAGTACAGCTTTCTGAATTTTGAGAGCGATTTGAAGCTTTTCATACCGGCAGTGCCTCCACGCATGAAATTCGTATCACTAATTATATATAAGAATGGAGAAATTGCAATAGCGAATCGCCGCGGTGCAATTTTGTTATAATTGCAAGTATATATCAGATATATTTTATAAAAATACAGAAAAATTTTGAATTGACTTTAGAAATGTGTAATATATAATGACGAGTGAAACAAATATGAAATTTGTATGAACGCCGGCGGAGAGCCGGTTTTCAGATAAAATATGAGGAGGAAAAGCAAAATGAAGAAAGCACTCATCTGCGTACTGGCTCTTGTGATGCTGCTGTCCCTGTGCGTGGGCTGCGGCAATAAGAAGGGGGACGAGGTTTACGAGCTGAACCTGTCCATGCACGACGCAGTGACTACTCCGAACGCCGTTTACATGCAGTCCTGGGCTGACAAGGTCGCCGAGGCGACCGACGGCCACGTGAAAATCACCATCCACGGCAGCGCGACCCTGTCCGCCGCCACCGACATTGCCGACAACGTAAAGGCCGGCGCGGTTGACATCGGCTGGCTGTACACCTCTTACTATGCAGGGCAGTTCCCGCTCTCCGACGTCATCAACCTGCCCATGCAGGGATTTGGCGACCCCATAGTGAGCACTAATGTGCTCTGGAGCCTGTACGACGAGTATGAACAGGTCCGTAACGAGTGGAGCGATTACAAGCTGCTCATGCTCTACGGCAACCCCGGCATGATTTTTGCCAGCTCCGATACCCCCATTACCAGCGTTGACGACCTGAAGGGACGCACCGTGCGCTGTCCCTCCGGAGCTATAACCGATGTTATTGTCGCATGGGGTGCAAGTCCGATAACCATGGCTCCGCCTGACATCTATGAGGCCCTGGAGAAAAACAACATCAGCGCCTATATCTTTGAGCCCTCCGGAATCACCAACTTCAGCCTTGAGGAGGTTACCGCGTACTACACCGACCTTCAGATGTACGACGGACCCTTTGGCCTTATCATGAACATGGACAAGTGGAACAGCCTGCCCAAGGAGTATCAGGACATCATCGAGGGACTTTCCGGACGTGACGCCTCCGTCGGCGCGGCTCAGGCCTTTGCAGACGCGGTTGAGGTTGCGCGCGAGGATATCGTCGCCGCCGGCGGCGAGTTCGTCACCGTATCCGCTGACGAAGAGGCCGGCTTTGCCGTGGCCGCAGACGAGTACGCCGCGAAGTGGGCTGCGGATATGAGCAAGGATGGCTTTGACGCCGCGGCATACCTTGCCCGCGCAAATGAGCTGGCTGAGGCCGGCTGATATCCCTGAGACTTAGAACAACCACAGCGCGCCCCGCCGCGTAGAGCCGTGGCGGGGCGCCGACTTGAAAATGGACGGAGTGTATCAATGACCAATCTGACAATAGGCGTAATCGGCATTGTGGTGTTCCTTGTGCTCATTTTCATGGGTATGAACATCGGCCTTGCGCTGCTGCTGGTCGGCTTCGGGGGCTACGCCGCGGTTATAAACCCCACGGCGGCTTTCGCCCTGCTGCGGACCGACCCATCCACCAACGCGAGTACATATTCCTTCATGGTGGTGCCGCTGTTTATTTTAATGGGCAACTTTGCTTATCACGCGGGTCTGTCAGGCGGACTTTACGACTGCGCGGACAAGTGGCTAAACCGTCTGCCCGGCGGCCTGGCCTGCGCCACGATAGCCGCCTGCGCCGGCTTCGGCGCCATCTGCGGTTCCTGCGCGGCAACCTGTGCGACCATGGGCACCATAGCAATTCCTGAAATGCGCAAGTACAGCTACAACAATCGCCTTGCCACGGGCTCTGTGGCCATGGGCGGCACGCTCGGAATACTCATTCCCCCCAGCACTCCCATGATAATATACTGCATTATGGCTGAGTCGTCCATAGGTAAGCAGTTCATAGCGGGCATATTGCCGGGGCTTATGATGGCCGTGCTGTGCATAGTCACAATAATTCTCCAGGTTGCGCTCAATCCCGCTCTGGCTCCGCGCGGACAGAAGTACACGCTCAAGGAGCGCCTCGTCTCGCTCAAGGGCCTTGTCGGCGTGGTGATACTTTTCGGCGTGGTGCTCGGCGGCATGTTCTCCGGCGCGTTTTCTGTCAACCAGGCATCCGCCATCGGAGCGTTTCTCGCGGCGATACTTATGGTGGTAAACATGGCAGTGAACAGCGGCTTGAGCTGGAAGGCATTCTGGGCGAAGTTCAGCGATGCGATGTGGACAACTATTCAGACTTTCGCGATGACCTTTCTCATCATAATCGGTGCGAGCGTTTTCTGCAAGTTCCTGACACTGACACAGATACCAATGCAGCTGGCTAACTTCATCGGCTCGCTGAACGTCTCGCGCTATATTATAATACTTCTCATGACGGTTGTGTATCTGTTCCTGGGAATGATAATGGATGAGCTGCCTATGATAATGCTGACGGTTCCCATCTTTCTGCCTATTGCGGTGGAGTTGGGTTTTGACCCGATATGGTTCGGTATTTACGTTATTCTCGCCATGGAGCTGGGCGCGGTCTCTCCGCCGGTGGGGCTCAACTGCTTTATAATTTCAGGCGTGGCCAAGGATGTGCCGCTCGGCGAGATATACAAGGGAGCTCTGCCGTTCATGCTGACAATTTTCATCGGCATTGCTTTGATCACCGTTTTCCCAAGCATAGTGCTTGTGCTGCCAAACCTGATGAATTGAGGTGACGGACATGAGTATTGAAAAGGTCAAGAAAATGAGCTCGAAAATGAGCAAGTTCACCACGGCGGTCGGTGTTGTCAGCTTTGTGTGTGTGCTGGCAATGATGCTTATGAACGTCGCGGACGTTATCATGACAAAGATAGCTCAAAAACCTGTCATAGGAGCATATGAGCTTACGCAGCGTTTTCTCATGTGTGCGGTTTTCGCCTCGTTTGCCTATGGGCAGTCGAAGAAGTCGCACATCAACATGACGCTTATCATAGCAAAATTCCCGCGCGCGGTGCGCTTTATCATATTTACGCTCATGGGCGTGCTGTCTACCGTGGCCGCGGCTGCGATGACATGGGCGGCGCTGCTTCAGGGCAACGTCGCTCTGGATACGGGCTACATGACGGAGGTTTTGTACATCCCCCTGTATCCGTTTTACTATGTTGAGTTTGTGGCCATGGCCATCTTTACGGTGACGCTGGCCTACGACACGGTGCTCAGCGCTATTGCCATAGGCCGCGACGACTTTGCGGAGATGATTCAGGCTGACTGGAGCTAAATGAATAAGCAAGAGGCAGCCTTCGGGCAGCCTCTTGCTTTGCTGTAAGCTGGTATGGGGATTTTTATTCCTCGATTCCGTACAGGTTTATCATCATGAACGATACAAGAAGGCGAAAACGAACATCGGGGTCTTCGAGGTCGCCGAGGTCGACTATGGCTCGAATATGCTCGACGCGGTAAACCACGCTGTTGCGGTGCAGGTGCATAAGCTCACCTGTCTCCTTAGCCCGACGCTCGCAACGCAGGAAGTTGTAGAGCAGCTCCATATTGTTGGAGCTGTGCTTTTTGTCGTACTGTGCAAGCTGTGTCAGCGCGCGCCCAGCGTGGCTGCTGCGCAGGGACTGTATCACGTCATAGCTGTTTTGCAGCATACAGTAGTGCAGCAGCTCGTCAAAGACGGACACGCGCGGCGTTGTCAGGTGCAGGCCCTCCACCACAGCATTTTTCGACAGGCGGACACCGCAGTGCAGCGCCATGCCCGACTGCTTGTATGCGTTGGGGCAAAGTTCCAGCTCACGGAAAGCAGAGCTTATCCCACACTGAAGGTCATAGCGCTCCATAACGGTTCCGACCTGGCGGGCTATATTCAGCATAGCACCGTGAAGGTCCTGCGTTTGAAGGCTAAGCAGCAGTATAAGCTCCTGAGAGTAGAGTGAGGTCATCGACCGCGGGTACAGATCGGCAATTGCCTGTCCGATTATTCCCACAAGCGTGTTTGCCACGCCGCTGACCGGTATGCGAAGCACGCACATTTCTCCGTCAGCGGGGAAATCAGCCTCAGCAAGCCTTTCCTGTGCCGAGGCATAGTCTGTGGTCTTGCCCTCTATGAGTCCCTCAAGAAAAGTGCTGTAGATTACTACTTTGGCGTCCTTACTCTCCCACTCGTGGGCGCAGAATTTGGCGATGAAGGTACACAGTATTTTGTATAAATCAAGAAGTCCCTGCGTCGCCTCGTAGTTGTTACAGGTCATAACCGCGTGCGCGACATAGTTGCCCTCGATACGAAACACCTGGCCCACGACACTGTAAGGCGAATAGACATTGTCGCTGTCTATATAAAAGTCGTTTTTCTCCCAGAAGTTAAATCGGCCGGTTTTCTTGAACATGTCTATGGTAGACTCGGGGTGAAAGCCATACTCAACCATGCGCCTGCACAGCGGGTCGTCGCAGGGGATGTTGGCGGTATTTGCAACAAGCTTGAAGGCCGCGTCGTTAACGGCGATATAGTTGCCAATCATGTCGCAGCTCATCTCTAAGATGGTCTGGAGCGTGCAGCCGTTCATCATCGCCTCGGTCATACGCATCCACCAGTCGAGCACCTGCATGAACTTCTCGGAGAGCAGGGAGAATATCTCAAGATACGAGACGTTGGCGCTTATGATTATGCTGCCGCTCAGGCGCTCGGGCGTCTCGCCGCCATCTGGCAGGCGGTCACGCACGCAGATATAGCATGCGTTTTGCCTCTCGGATTGCAGACGCAGATAGTCCGACAGACGGCAGACATAGAGGCTGCCGGAGGACAGGCCGGCGCGTGTCGTTCCCTCCGGTAGAAGAGCGACGCGCTCGAAGCTGTGCTCGTCAAGTGAGCTTATGTGTATCTCCAGCGGGTATTGCTTTATGCAGTCGAGCAGCATGTTAAGTGTGACAAGCATTGTATCCGCCCCTTTCAGTTTTATATATAATGTACCACAAACCTGCGATGCATGTCAAAAAAGGGGAACCGGCTGGGCCTTAAATCCACAGCCGGTTCCTCTTTTTTGATGTTTACATAGGCCACTCGGAAATCACGCGCTCGCGTACTTCCTTGTCAAACAGTCCGGCGGTGTTCTTTACAGCGTCGAATATAAGCTCTATGGCCAGCAGGGTCATGCCTATTCCCATGAGATAATAAAAGGGGTAGAAGGGAATATAAAGCGTCGCTGTGGCGGACTTCATCGTCTGAATAAAGGCAGCGTGGACAAAGGAGGCGTATGTCAGCAGGACGCCGACAATGGCGCTCAGCCAGTTGACCACGACCCAGGATATCATCGGGCCCATGCCCGGCAGCTTGCGCATGAAGAAGGTTATTTCAACCATGCCGCGCTTGTGCTGCGTATAGGCCATGCCGAAGAATACCAGCACGGTCTCCGCCAGACTGACATACTCGGTGCTGCCGCGAATGGCGCTGTTTAGCACAAATCGGCGGAAAACGTCAACCACAATAATGCCGAAGTTGAACAGCATGGCTATGGCTGCCACAACACAGCCGGCCAGACCGAGCCAGCCTACTACCCTGTCAATTTTATCAAGAGTTTTCACGGATAGCACCGTCCTTTACGTCAGTCGGCCAGAATGCCGTTGTAATAGTCGATATACTCGCGGGTCTTGTCAAAGATGCCCTGTCCGTCGTAACCGGCGGCGTTCATCCCCTCAACCCATTCCTGCCATACGTCCTCCGCAGCGGCGGTGAACTCGGCGTTGAGCTCGTCGCTGATGGGAACTACAGGGATATTCATACTCTCAGCCTGCGCAATCATTCTGTCGGCCTGTTCGTCGAACAGGTCGCAGATGCGGTCGCGGAACCACTGAGCGCTGTCGTCAATGAGAGTCTTGAGCTCGTCGGGAAGGGCGTTGTACTTATCCTTGTTCAGGCAGAACAGCAGCTCGGATGCGGAAAGCTGACCGTCGATGATGTAGCCGGTCTGCTCGAGAAGAGCGGAGGACTCAATCTTATCCCAGTCGTAGAGGAAAGAATTGATGATGCCCTTTTCCAGATACTCATAGCCGTCATTGGAGCCGACGCTCACGGGGTTGCAGCCGATGGCGGTGACCCAGTTGGAGTTGTAGCCGCCGGTTACGCGCATGTTCAGACCGGCCATGTCGGCCATGGAATTAATCTCTTTGCTGTCCTTGAAGCCGACGGGCATCGGGGTGGAGGAGTGCAGCGTCACAACATAGAGGTTGGACAGGCTCTCGGTGTAGTAATCGGTCTCCTCAAGCATGGCGGTGAGGACCGCGGAGCCGACGTCGCCGTTCTTGACGCCCATCATGGGAAGGGTCAGGGCCTCGGCGGGGCGGTAGAGGCCGGCGTAAATGGTCATTGCGCTCCAGAAGCCGTCGGTCAGGCCGCCGACGCAGTTGCTCACGCAGTCCATGATGGAGCCGAGCTGGCCGTTGGCGCAAATCTGGAAGTCAAGCTGGCCGTTGCTCTGCTCGCGCAGCATGTCGGCCCACTCGGTCATCGCCACGAAGGCGCAGGAGTTCTCGGGGTTGGGGTAGTCAATTTTGAAGGTGTAGGTCTTGCCGTCATTTGCAACGGGGGCGGGGGTGCTGTTGTCCGCGGGGGAGGAGGTGTTGCTGCCGTTTGCGGGGGAGTTGCTGTTTGCCGGAGCGTTTGCGTTGTTGCCGCAGCCGGCCAGCAGCATGGCGGCAATGAGAACGAGCGCCAGAATCGCGCTAAGTCTGGTCTTTTTCATTTTTTGCTCTCCTTTACGAAATGTTGTTGTATGTCCTCAAACACCGGGCCCGTATATCAGGTTGGGCAGCCAGGTGGTCATACCGGGGAAGAAAATCACGAGCACCGTCACGGCGAAGATTGCGATGCAGTACGGGAGTATGCCCTTGAAAATTCGGGTGAGCGGCACCTCGTTGGAGATGGTGGAGGCCACGAACACGCCGAAGCATATCGGCGGCGTTATGGAGCCGGCGCACATTATCATGACGATGACCACGCCGAACCATATCGGGTCAAAGCCCAGCCCGGTGGCAACCGGCAGGAAAATAGGCACCGTGAGCAGCACCGTGGCCATGGAGTCCATGACCATGCCCAGCAGGAAGTAAATTACCACGATGATGAGCATTATCACATAGCGGTTTACGTCCATGCCCGTTGCCAGGCGGGCGAGGTTCTGAGGCAGTCCGGTGGCGGTGAGGAAGTAGCCGAACACGTAGGCGCCGAGCATTATCATAAACACCATGCAGATGGACTTTACCGAGTCGGACAGCGCCTTGAGAAAGTCCTTTACATTAAATTTGCCGACGGCCACGGTGTAGATGAAGGCCAGCAGGCAGCCGATGGCGGCGGCCTCGGTCGCGGAGAAGATGCCGGAGAACATTCCGCCGATAACCGCGGCGAAAAGGACCACGATGGGAATGAGTCCGACGAGGGAGCGCACTTTTTCCTTCATTGTGTAGCTCTGGCCCTTGGGGCCCAGGCTCGGGTTAATTATGCAGCAGATGGAGCAGGCTGCTATGTACGCGATAAGCAGGATTATGCCGGGAATGATTCCGGCGGCGAAAAGCCGTCCGACAGAGCAGGTGGCTATGACGCCATAGAGGATAAAGCCGGTGCTCGGAGGTATCAGCCAGCTGAGCGTGCCGCCGGCGGCCGCTGTGGCCAGGCTCAGACCGCCGTCATAGCCGTGATTCTTCATCTCGGGATAGGAAAGCCGGCCCATGGTCAGCACAGTCGCGTTTGTCGCGCCGCATATGGCGCCGAAGCCGCCGCAGGCAACCAGAGTGGCAAAGCTCAGTCCGCCCGGCAGGCGGCCGAGCCAGTGCTCGCAGCAGTCGTAAAGCCCCTTTCCCATTCCGGACATCAGCGCAAAGGAGCCCATGAGCACGAACAGAGGTATGACCACCATCGTGTAGCTGGAGGCGTTGGTGAACGGCACGGTGCGGAACAGGAAAATAGCC
This sequence comes from uncultured Eubacteriales bacterium, assembly GCA_949744165.1. GTDB lineage: Bacteria > Bacillota > Clostridia > Oscillospirales > Oscillospiraceae > JAMPGF01. The sequence continues at coordinate 11,848 of CATJWG010000159.1, forward strand.
TGCTGCCAGCTACCGGTTGCCGCCCAGTAGCCCACCAGGCCGACAAAGAACATGGACATGCCCATATTCATGCCGAAGAAAGTCAATCCAATCATCGCAAGTATGCCGATGATTCCCAACAGTGTCAGATTCATTGAAGCAAACAGCACCACCTTTTTTAATTTTGTCCTTCCTTGGCGGGTCCTGTGCCGGTGCGCGGACCCGCTTTTGGAATTTTCCCATTACATTTTTTACAGTCATTGACTGTGCCGGGGCACGTTTTTGTCAAAAAAGGACGTTAAACAACACGTTTATTGCTTAGTCCTCGGATACATAAGATGTTATCATAGTAAAATTGCACTGTCTACTTTCAATCCTGACAAAAGAATCACAGGTAGGATAACACAATTTACAACTGCTGCCTACAATCAACATATCAACATACGATATTAATATGAGTTTGACGGCGTTTTCTGTAAAATATTACAGGAAACTCGGGGAAAGTTGTGGTTACATGACAGTTTTATTTTATTTTTTCACATGATATCATCAAATACATAATGATTGTGCGCACGCTGCACTGTCAGCTTTTCCAAAAGCGGAGGGCGCGGCGGACGCGGATAAATATTACTGTAATAATAATCAAAAAAGGAGCGAAAAGAAAATGATACAAAGAGCAGCAGACGTAAAGCTGAAGGTACTGCCGGTGCTGGCAACGGCGGAGCATCTGTATTACTACGAGGGACCGTGCCGCTTCGGCTCGGGAGAGGCGTTGCAGCCGGGGTATGACCGCCTTGCCAACGCGCAGAAAACGGAGACCTTCCTCGGGAAGGTCAGAGAGTGCTGCGGCGAGGGGATTGAGCTCATGGAGCCCGTATTCCTCAGCCGCACGGACGACTGGGACAACTGCGAGGAGATGTGGGAAAAGGCCGCGCCGGCGGCCCGCGAGTGCGACTTTGCGGTATGTATGCAGGGCATAGCCTGCGATGACCTGATTATGGAGTTTGCTGAGCGCTTCAAAAAGCCCATTGCCACAACGCCCATATCCGGCTTTTCCGGCACCATTACCGTCGCGACGATGAAGGCCAGGACCGGCAGCTACGAGGCTTATGGCTTCTACAAGTGGGAGGACCTGAGAAGAACGCTCAATACCATGCGCGCACGCAAGGTTATCCAGACCAGCCGTTTCCTGTGCATCACCCGCTTCGGCAACCCCACCTCCTACAGCAGCGTTGATTCCTTCAACAGCTATGAGGCAATAACGGGTAAGCTGGGCGTTCGCTTTCGTTTCCTGAACATACACGAGTTCTTTGAGCAGATGACACCGGCGGTCGAGGGCGGAAACTCAACCACGCCGGGCCGCAAGACCCCCGACCTGGACGAGAAGGACCTGGAGCTGGCCAACAGTATATGCGACGAGCTTATCGCCGGCGCCGAGGAGAACACCATGGAGCGCGACAAGCTGCTCAAGTCCGTTATCGCATACGTGCTGGTGAGAAAGAACATGGACCTGAAGGACTGCTGCGGCTTTACGGCCCCATGTCCCGACGCCTGCTCCACCCGCCGGCTGAACGAAATAGGCTTTACCTTCTGCCTGACGCACTCGCTGAACATGGAGCAGGGCATCCCGTCGGCCTGCGAGTACGATGTGGACGCGGTGCTGTCGCAGCAGGCGCTCATCGCCGTGTCAGGCAAGTGCCCGTACATGGGCAACACCTGCCCGCTGCCTATGGAGGACGGACATCTGTCCCCGCGCTTTGGAACCACCGGCGAGCAGCTTGCAAAGCTTGAGGCAATGGCGGACAATGAAAACCTGTATATGATGCAGCACTCGGTTGCCCACCGCCGCATACACGACGAGAAGGCAAACTCGAAATACGCGATGCGCCACTTTGCCATAGACCAGGGCTTCGGCGCGACGCTTCGCTACGACTTTGACGCGGACGCGGGACGGGAGATGACCTTCTGCCGCTTCTCTCCCGACGGCAGCAAGCTGTTCATCGGCTCCGGAGAGATAGTGCTGGGCGGAGGCTACAACGGCTACAACTGCTCTCAGCTTGTTTACTTCAAGGTTAAGGACCAGGCAAAGACCTGGAAGGCCCAGTGCCTGGCGGGCAACCACTGCACGATGGTTTACGGCAACTATGTCCGCGAGCTTACAGACTTGGCGGAGTCCCTGGGCGTTGAGCCTGTGGTGGCCGACTGATATGAGCTCGGACGAGCGGATAAAGGAGCTTATACTCACCTCAAAGAAGGTTGCAGCGGCGGACATGGCGGAGATTAAGAGCGCAATTCCATTGAAGAAGGAGTTTTTTGCACGCAAGCTCAGGGATTTTGTGCTGCACCGCTATATGCTCTCTCCGGAGGATGAGCTGCCGGAGGATTTCGGCGAGCTGACGGAGCTGAGTCTGGCCCAGAGCATGAGGATATCTCCGGAGCTTGTGCGCGAGTTTGACCTTGCCAAGAGCTGCGACGGCGCGACCTCGGCGATGGCGAAGAAGGTTTTGCTGTTTATGACGATACAGCGGGAGCTGGGCATTGAGCTGCCCGCGATGTAGACGGCACGGCTGAAGTCGCTGTCCCAGCTTGCCGACCTGGCATGGAACGAGATGCTCGGCTCTCCGGATTGGAGCGGCAGGCTTGGGTGAGTCTGCACCGGATAAGCACAGGGCCCTTTTACGGGCTCTGTGCGCCTTGCAGGGTACAAGGTGCTTGCGCCATGCGCCGGTAAAGGAGTATAATAAAGCTACAGACAGCCGCCGGTGTGCGGAGATGAAAAAGGAGGAAATTAAATGAGCGTCAACCACAACCGCGAGGGAAAATATGCGCAGTACATCATGCAGGACCTCATCCTGCCGCCCGAGCACGCCACACCCGAGGCCATGACCAGATATGAGCAGAAGGGCGCGAAAAAGCGCGTGCACTGGATAGACGGCAATAATGTCCCCGGCTCGTTCCAGCTCAACACCGCATGGTATTTCAAGCCTAACCGCGACCTCCTGCTCGGACCGAACGCCGAGACGGAGGCTTTCGGCAAGTGGGAGTGCCACGTCCACGATGTGGACGAAATGCTGTGCTTTTATGGCTCCGACCCCGAGAATCCCTTTGACCTCGGAGGCGAGGTGGAGTTCATCATGGGTGAGGAAACTTACGTGCTGACAAAGAGCTCGCTGATATTCATCCCCGCCGGAATCCCGCACTCCACCCCGCTGGTGAACCGTGTGGACAGGCCGATTTTCCATTTTTCAGCCGTGCTCAGCTCGGAATATAAGATGAACTGACAGGGCCGCGCGCACGTTTTTTGCAGCAGAGCCATGGACAAAGGCAAATATGACAGCCCCGGAATGAGCCGAGAGGGCTCGGGACCGGACGACACTTTCCCCTGCCCCTTCTGCGGCGGCACGGCGCGTATTGCGGTGTTCTGTCTCGACGGGGACGAGCTGTATCAGGCGCTGTGCGACCGCTGCGGCACTCCAAGCTATTTCAGCGACACAAAGCAGGGTGCCATGGACGCATGGTGCAGGGAAAAATAAGCGTCACGCACCGCGTAAAGCGCGGTGCGTGACGTTTATTTTGTGGTATGTGTGCCCGGCGAGGGGGTGTTTGTACGGCCGAGAATATAGTCGGTTGTGGTTCCGTAGAAGTCCGCCAGCCTGAGCAGGTGTATGACCGGTATGGTCTGAAAGCCCCGCTCGTAACGGGAATAGACGGTCTGGGTAATTCCGAGGACGTCCGCGATATCCTTTTGCAGGAGGTCCCTGTCCTCGCGCAAATCCCTCAAACGCTGAAAATACATGGCGTCACCTCAATAGTACTTTTTAATACTATTGACAATAGCACAA
>CATJWG010000160.1 GCA_949744165.1 uncultured Eubacteriales bacterium
AGCGCGAGCGTGGGCTTACAATGCCGCACATCGCATATCAGGTCAAGGCCGCGCTGTTTGGACTCAGCGCGGAGAATGTGCGCCGCTGCATCGTCGCCTACGAGCCTATATGGGCTATCGGTACCGGCAAGACCGCCACCGCCGATCAGGCTGAGGAGGTCTGCGCCCATATCCGCCGTGTCATCGCCGAAGCCTATGACGCGGCGACCGCAGAGGCCGTGAGCATACTCTACGGCGGCAGCATGAACGCCGCAAACGCCGCTCAGCTCCTGTCCAAGCCGGACATTGACGGCGGGCTGATAGGCGGAGCTTCCCTTAAGCCGGCAGACTTCTCCAGGATTATTGCCGCGGCCTCGGAGGGCTGAGTAAAAATGAATGATAAAAAACCGATAGTCCTGCTTATTATGGACGGCTTCGGCCTCGGTGTGCAGGACGCGGACAACGCGGTGTACATGGCCGACACACCTGTGCTCGACGGTCTGTTTACCTCCTATCCGCACACACAGCTTGCCGCCTCGGGGCTCGACGTAGGCCTGCCGGACGGACAGATTGGCAACAGCGAGGTCGGCCACACGAACATCGGTGCGGGCCGCGTGGTGTTTCAGGACCTGCCGCGCATCTCCCGCGCGATTGACGACGGCAGCTTCTTTGAAAACGAACACTACCGCGCCGCCATGACAGCTGCAAAGCAGGGCGGACACGCCCTGCACCTGATGGGCCTTGTGTCCGACGGCGGAGTGCACAGCCACAACACGCATCTTTACGCGCTGCTGAAAATGGCGAAGGATGCGGGGCTTGACAAGGTTTATGTCCACGCCTTTCTCGACGGGCGCGACGTGCCGCCGAAGTCCGGCGCGGAGTTTATGCGCGAGTTGGACGCGGAGATTTCCAAAATTGGCTGTGGCCGCGTCGCCACTGTAATTGGCCGCTTTTACGCCATGGACCGCGACAAGCGCTGGGAGCGTTTGCAGCAGGCCTACAACGCGATGGTGCGCGGGTCGGGTGTGAAGAACCCCGACGCGGCCGGCGCGGTTGAAAAAAGCTACGCGGAGAACGTCACCGACGAGTTTGTAAAGCCCGTTATCTGCGACGAAAACGGCATGGTACGCGACGGAGACAGCGTCATCTTCTTCAACTTCCGTCCCGACCGCGCGCGTGAGATTACCTGGGCTCTGACCGGAAATCTTCCTGCGGACGCGGCGATGGACACGGAAAGGCTCGCGCTCAATTTTGTCTGCACCACGCAGTATGACGAAAACCTTACGCTGCCCATAGCTTTTCCGCCCGAGAGCATTGAGCGCACCTTCGGCGAGTATATAAGCTCGCTGGGGCTCCGCCAGCTCCGCATCGCGGAGACGGAGAAGTATGCGCATGTGACTTTCTTCTTCAACGGCGGCGTGGAACAGCCGGAAAAGGGCGAGGACAGAGTATTGATAGCCTCACCGAAGGAGTTTCCGACCTACGACCTCATTCCCGAGATGAGCGCATACAAGGTCGCCGACGAGTGCGCCAGGCGCATTCGCAGCGGGGATTACGACGTGGTAATCTGCAATCTTGCCAACTGCGACATGGTCGGCCACACGGGCGTGATGTCCGCCGCGGTGACAGCGGTGCAGACCGTGGACGAGTGCGTGGGGATAATTGGCAAGGCTGTACGCGAAAAAAGCGGCGTGCTGCTTGTCACCGCCGACCACGGCAACGCCGACAGCATGAAGCTCGCCTCCGGCAGCCCCAACACTGCGCACACAACCAACCCCGTTCCGCTTATCGTCTGCGGCGCAGATGTGAAGCTGCGGCACGGCCGCTTGGCGGACATAGCCCCGACGATGCTCGAGCTCATGGGCCGCGAGCAGCCGGCGGAAATGACGGGGAAGTCGCTGATAGTTAAGTAAGAGGCCGGCGGCCATGCTTTTTATCATTTAACAGTATAATTTACAGGAGGATTTTTTGATATGAAACAGTGCTTTGAAATTGTAGACGTTATGGCCCGCGAGATACTCGACAGCCGCGGAAATCCCACGGTTGAGGTCGAGGTCACGCTTGACGACGGCACAGTAGGCCGCGCGGCGGTTCCCTCAGGCGCTTCCACCGGAGTTCACGAGGCCTGTGAGCTGCGTGACGGCGACAAGAGCCGCTATCTCGGCAAGGGCGTTGAGAAGGCCGTGGCCAACGTAAACGGCGAGATAGCCGAGTGCCTGGTGGGCCTGAACGCTCTCGACCAGCCGACCATTGACCGCGTGCTCATTGAGCTTGACGGCACGCCCAACAAGACCCGTTTAGGCGCTAACGCCATCCTCGGCGTTTCCCTGGCCTGCGCCAAGGCAGCGGCCGACGCCACCGGAGTGGGCCTTTACAACTACATCGGCGGCGTAAACGCCAAAACCCTGCCCGTGCCGATGATGAACGTGCTCAACGGCGGCGCGCACGCGACCAACAACGTGGAAATTCAGGAGTTCATGATTATGCCCGTTGGCGCTGAGAGCTTCCGTGAAGCGCTGCGCATGTGCGCGGAGGTATTCCACACGCTCAAGAGCGTGCTCAAGGAAAACGGCACCCCCGCCGCCGGCGTCGGCGATGAGGGCGGCTACGCTCCCAACCTCGGCAGCGACGAGGACGCCCTCAAGGCTCTTGTCACCGCCATTGAGAAGGCAGGCTACAAGCCCGGCGATGACTTCATGATTGCCATCGACGCAGCCTCCTCCGAGTGGGGGAACGACGAAAAGAAGTGCTACATCCAGCCCAAGACCGGCACTGAGATGACCCGCGAGCAGCTTGTGGAAATGTGGAAGGGCTTTTCTGAGAAGTACCCGATAATCTCCCTTGAGGACGGCATGGCTGAGGACGACTGGGAGGGCTGGAAGATGCTCACCGACGCTTTAGGCTCAAAGGTTCAGCTCGTCGGCGACGACCTGTTCGTCACCAACGTCGAGCGCCTTGCCGAGGGCATCAAGAAGGGCGTAGGTAATTCCATCCTGATAAAGGTAAACCAGATAGGTACCCTGACCGAAACGCTCGACGCCATTCAGATGGCGCACCGCGCCGGATACACCGCCGTTGTGTCCCACCGCTCCGGCGAGACGGAGGACACCACCATTGCCGACATCAGCGTGGCGGTCAACGCCGGACAGATTAAGACCGGCGCGCCCAGCCGCACCGACCGCGTAGCCAAGTACAACCAGCTCCTGCGCATCGAGGAGGAGCTCTATGACGTGCCGGTGTACCCCGGCAAGGACGCTTTCTTCTCCATCAGGAAATGATAAACAGAATAAAATCGGGAGAGCCCCAAGGCTCTCCCGATTTTATTCTGACTACGCCTGCACGTCCACGCTTGCGGACACCTCCGGAATGGGCGCGCTCTGCGAGGCATACTCGCGCGCGGCGGCCTCGGTTGAGGACATGAACTGCTCGGCAAGGCGCTTTGCCTGGGCACGCAGCTCCAAGCGCGTTTCGGCAAGCTGACCCTGAAGACGGTTGTCTATCTCAGTTTCGCGCATGTACCCAGCCTCACGGAGCGTGCGCATAGTGCGTCGGTTATTCAGCTCATGGCGCAAACTCGCGGCCTTGCGCCGCTGATTTTCCATCCGCGCACGCTTTTGTCTGGCCCGCAGCAGGTCCTCCTGCCGGAGCTCGCGCTTTTTCTTTCCCGCGCGCCCGACCGCTTTCTGAAGCTGGCGTATCGCCGCCTTTATCCTCTCCGAATTCTCACTGTCGCTGCGCATGGCGGCCTGAAAGCGTACAATCTGACGCTGAGCATAGCCCGCCGCAGCGCTTACCTGCGCCTGTGTACGCGCGCCCGATAGGCGTGAATACGCCGTCATCGCCGCGTCGCCATAGCGCGAGGGATTTATCTTTATCTTGAGGCTGTCGCGCCGCTGCTCGGCCTTCTCGCGCGCCTGCTTGAGCATTTCGACAAGGCTCTCGCTCTCGGTGTCCTTCGCGCTTAGCGCGTTCTGCTCCGCAGCTTTCACCTGTGCGTCCTCGCTCTGCGCTGCGGCTTTTTCCTGCGCGGCATACGCCGCCACTCCGACTCCGGTCACGCTCATATCCCTCACTCCCCTCTTAAGGTAAATATCGGCAGCTTATGCCCCGCAGAAAAGGGCACACCGTAAATTTCTATCCGTGTTATCTATATTTTGTTGTTATAACAACTCTTTTTACAACTATTGAAATTGTCTAAATTCACCTGTATAATAGAGAAGAAAATATAATTTTCCCGCAAAACACACAAAACGGAAGTTGAGGAGGCACTATTATGAAAGTCAAAGCTGCAATAACACATGAAAAAGGAAAGCTCTCTATAGAGACCGTGGAGCTTGCCGAGCCCCAGGCGGGCGAGGTCCGCGTAAGAATCGTCGCAAGCGGCGTCTGCCACACGGACTCGGCCGGCATAGAACAGCTCATTCCCGTGGCCCTGCCCGCGATTTTCGGGCACGAGGGCGTCGGCGTTGTCGAGGACGTGGGCGCGGGCGTGGCCGGCCTGAAAAAGGGCGACAGGGTTATCATGACCTTTCCTTCCTGCGGCTGCTGCCCCCACTGTCTGGACGGCGCCCCTTACGCCTGTGACGACCTGAACAGGCTCATGTTTGACGGCTCATACAAGGACGGAACCAAACGCTTTTCACAGAATGGAACGCCCGTGTCCTCCTTCTTCGGACAGGGTGCCTTCGCCGAGTACGTGGTAGTTGACGCGCGCAACGCCGTTAAGGTGGAAATTGACGACGACGAGCAGCTCGCGTACCTGTGCTCGCTCGGCTGCGGAGTGCAGACCGGCGCGGGCGCGGTGCTCAACCGCTGCAATCCCAAGCCGGGCTCCACCATCGCGGTGTTTGGCTGCGGCGGCGTGGGCATGAGCGCAATAATGGCCGCGAAGCTGGCCGGATGCAGCCAGATTTTTGCCGTGGACGTGGTCCCCTCCCGTCTTGAAATGGCACGGGAGCTGGGAGCGACGCACGCCGTCAACGGCAGGGAGTGCAACGCCGTTGAGGCAATACAGAAGCTCTCCGGCGGCGGAGTTAATTTCAGCATCGAGTGCTCCGGATTGCCGATGCTCGCGCAGCAGGCGCTCGGTTGCCTCCAGCGCGAGGGACTGTGCGTGCTGGTAAGCGTCACCGGCGACGCGGAGGTTCCCATTGCGCTTGAGCCCATGCTCATGAATAAGAGCGCGACTCTCGCCGGTTTGACCGAGGGCGGCTCGAACCCACAGGTATTCATTCCCAAGCTCGTAAAGTACTTCCGCGAGGGGCGACTGCCGGTTGACAAGCTGGTTAAATTCTATAAGTTCGACGAGATAGAGCAGGCTTTTGAGGACTCCCACAAGGGCGTGACCATCAAGCCGATTCTGAGATTTTAACTAAGTAGAAAAAGCGACTGTGCCGCTTGCAAATCCCAAGGTTTGCGAGTCTTTTTGACAGTCTGAACAGAGGCCGCTTCCGCGGCCTCTGTTTACTTATATCAAGTAAACAATAAATTACAATTTTGCAAAAAAATAGTGCACAATCCTTATTTTTGTTGTATAGTAGATATGTGTAAATATAGACATATGTATGTACTATTGGGCTTTCCCGGAAGGCTTGCCCCGGAAAAGAAGGAGCGTGGCTATCCTGAGTATTTCCAACGTGATCTCACTGTTAGGCGGCGTAGCCCTGTTTCTATTCGGCATGTCGCTTATGGGCGACGGTCTGAAAAAGGTCGCAGGAAACCGCCTGGAAATTGTTTTGTATAAGCTGAGCAACACGCCGCTAAAGGGCGTGCTCCTCGGCACCGCCGTCACCGCCGTGATACAGTCGTCCTCGGCAACCTCCGTCATGGTCGTCGGCTTTGTTAATTCCGGCATGATGAAGGTGCGCCAGGCCATCGGCATCGTCCTCGGCGCCATACTCGGAACCAGCGTCACCGGATGGATAATCTGCCTTTCGGATATAAACGGCTCGGGCTGGGTCTCCCTGCTGTCAACATCCACGCTCTCCGGCGTTATCGCTGTAGCGGGCATTATCCTGTATATGTTTTCAAAAAAGCTGACTCATACGCATATCGGGCACATTTTCCTTGGCTTTGCCGTGCTGATGTACGGTATGCAGGCCATGAGCGCCGCGGTGTCCCCTCTGCGCGACAGCAAGGTGTTCACTGACCTAATCACCAGCTTTTCCAACCCGCTGCTGGGCATTCTCGTCGGCGCTCTGTTCACAAGCGTGCTGCAAAGCGCCTCGGCCGCGGTAGGTATTTTGCAGGCGCTGTCCGCCACCGGCGCGATTGATTTTTCCGTCGCGCTGCCGGTTATCATGGGTATTGCCATAGGCGCGGCAGTTCCCGTGCTGCTCTCGGCTCTGGGCGCAAATGTAAACGGCCGCCGTACGGCCTGCACCTATCTGCTTATAGACATCATCGGCGTTATAGTATGGAGCGCGATTTTCTATCCGCTCAATGCAGTTTTTGACTTTAGCTTTATGGACGCACGTATGACAACCGTGAGCATCGCATTTCTCAACACGCTTTTCCGCTTCACCATGGTTGTGGTGCTCACGCCCTTTATCGGTCTGATGGAAAAGCTTATCTGCACTATTATCCCTGACGCGGAGGAAAAGCCGGCCGAGCCCTCCGAGCCGGAGCTTGCACGCCTTGAGGAGTTATTTCTTGCCCACCCCGCGCTGGCGATTGAGCAGAGCCGCGCCGCCGTAAACGCCATGGCGCGCCGTGCCCAGCAAAGTCTCGTCGGTGCTTTCTCCCTGCTCGGCTCCTTCAGCGAGGAGGGCTTTAAGAATGTCCACAAGCTTGAGGACACCGTTGATATCTATGAGGACCGGATAGGCACATATCTGGTTAAGGTAACCGGAATGGAGCTGACCTCACGGCAGACGGAGGATATATCAAAATTTCTGCACACAATAAGCGACTTTGAGCGCATAAGCGACCATGCCCTGAATATAGGTGAAAATGCTCAGGAGATATATGAGAAAAAGATAATCTTTTCAGACGAAGCGCGCCATGAGCTGGAGGTAATCACCGCCGCCCTGTCGGAGATAGTTGCGGTGTCCTTTGACAGCTTCATCACCAACGACATAGAGCGGGCCTACCGCGTGGAGCCATTCTCGGAGCTTATCGACAACCTGTGCTCAGAGATGAAGCTGCACCATGTCGACCGCATAAAAACAGGTAAGTGTACGCTCAATCAGGGCTTTGTGTTCAACGACCTGATGACCAACTATGAACGCGTGGCGGACCACTGCTCAAACATCGCCGTGGCAATGATAGAGCTTGAGTCCGATGCCTTTGATACTCATCAGTATCTCAGCAGTCTGCGCGAGCTGCGCTCGCACTGCTTTGACCAGTACTTTGAGGAGTACAGCAAAAGGTTTTCGATTTAATCCCACTGTGCGCCGTCATTGCGCAAGCGCGACTCCTCAATACGCCCGAATAAACAAATAATCCGACCCCGTCTCCCGCTGGAAGGCTTGGGTTCGGATTATTATTTTTCGTAATAGCGTACCGTCCTCGGGATGCTTTGAAAAATCCAATCGAAGCCCTGTTCAATTTGGAAAGGAGGAGCGGCGGCGTGAGCGCGCCCTGGCTTTTGAAAAAAGCCGGAGCAAGCGATATACAGCTTGCTCCGGCGTGGTGCCGGTGGTGGGACTCGAACCCACATGATGTTGCCATCGGCGGATTTTGAGTCCGCTACGTCTACCAATTCCATCACACCGGCAGGATTCGTAAAGCGATTATACAACATGCCGAGCATATTTTCAAGTCAAAAATAACGCAGGAGACACATTTTCTATTTCTTTAGGAAAATTTCCCGTATATGACGCGGCCGCGGCGGCGCAGCCGGGTATCTGCGCATAGCTGCGGCAGTGCACTCCCTCAAACGGCGCGGCAGGCTCGCCCCCAACGCGGCGCAGCTCCATGCTCATGAGCGCTCCGCGTCCCGTCAGCTTGAAAACCGCTTCCCGCAGTGTCCACAGCTCAAAAAGCTCAAACTCCCGCCTCTCCGCCGGCGACATCACGCGCCCTGCAAGCCCCTCTCGCACCTCGCGCCGCCGCTCAACATCCACGCCAAGCTCCGAGCCGGACACCCCCACAAGCACGCGCGTGCCCGTATGGCTCAGGGAGAAAAACCGCCCGCCGCCGGCAAAATACGGCTTGCCGCCGGCCGCGCGCACGATTTCCGGGCAGGTCCCGCCCCAGACGGCGCGTACAGCGTATTCCAGCAGACGGTACGCCGCGGCGGAGACCTGCTTTTTATTTTCGCATAAGGTGCCTACATCGGCGGTGAACAAACGCAAGCTCATCTCCTCCAAAGTTCTTTCAGGCTCATTCCCGTAAAAGCAGCAGCTACAGGAGTATTTTTAAAAATCATAGCACAGTTTGGAATATTTGACTACCATTTTTTTAAAAGCTGTGGTAAGATAGAATATCGAAAAAGAGGCAAACGCGCTGTTGCCCCCTTTTTGGAGGATATATCATGAAAAAAATCCTGGTGCTTGAGGATGAATCGAGCATCCGCAGCTTTGTTGTAATAAATCTCCGTCGCGCCGGCTTCGAGCCTGTAGAGGCCGAGACCGGCGAGCAGGCGCTTGAGCTGCTTGAGCACAATCCCGACGTGAAACTGGCTCTGCTGGACGTGATGCTGCCGGGGATAGACGGCTTTGAGGTCTGCCGGCGGATACGCGCCGCGGGCAGCAGGATAGGCGTGATAATGCTCACGGCCAAGAGCCAGGAGATGGACAAGATAACGGGCCTGATGAACGGCGCGGACGACTATGTCACCAAGCCCTTCTCCCCTGCGGAGCTTACCGCAAGGATAGACGCGCTGTGCCGGCGCACCTGCGCGGACGAGGACGAGCCTGAAGGCGACGAGCTTGTCCACGGCCCGTTCCTGCTCAACACGCGCACGAGAGCCCTTGAGAAAAACGGCAGCAACATACGTTTGACGCAGATTGAATACTCAATAATGAGCCTTTTCATGCACAATCCCGGAAAGGCTCTTGCCCGCGAGGATATTCTCGCCGCTGTCTGGGGTAAGGATTACGTCGGTGAGCTGAAAATTGTCGATGTAAACATTCGCCGTCTGAGAATAAAGATAGAGGACGACCCCACAGCGCCGGTGTATATAAGCACCAACTGGGGTTACGGGTACACGTTCAACTGAGTGCTGCGCGCTTTTTCCAATAGCCCGCGGCGTTTTCGGGCTTTCCTTTTCGGGGAGGATAACTGGTGGATAATAATTCTCAAACCGTACAGAAAAAAAGCGGCATTGTCCGGCGGTGGATAATGAGCTGTCTGCTGCCGTGCACGGCTGTTATAATTGCCGCCGGAGCAGGACTCTGCCTGTATCTGCGCTTTGCCGCGGAAACTGCTTTTATCTGTACGGTCCTTCTCACGGCTGCCTCCGCCGCCGTAATTATCACGGTGCTTGCCGTGACAAGCCTGCGCTTTCTGCGGACAATAACGCAGCCGGTACACTCGCTCACGGATATCTCGCGGCGCATCTCGGCCGGCAGTCTCGGCATACAGGCGGACAAGCCGCGCGACGACGAGATTGGCGGACTTTTTGACAGCATAAACGAGCTGTCCGCGGAGCTTGCGCAGAGCGAGCGGCTGCAAACGGAGTTCATCTCCTCCGTCTCACATGAGCTGCGCACGCCGCTGACCGCGATAACCGGCTGGAGCGAAACGCTTGAGTATGACGAAAACATACAGGGTGACTCCCGCCGCGGCATCTCGATAATCTCTCGTGAGGCAGGACGGCTGTCAAAAATGGTCGGTGAGCTGCTTGAATTCACGCGCATACAGGGCGGGCGCTTTAAGCTGAATATGGAACGCATGGACGCCGAGACCGAGCTGGCCGACGCCGTGCTGACCTACAGCCAGCTTGCCCGTCAGGAGGGTATGGAGCTTGTCTACGCCCCGCCGGAGGGACCTGCGCCGCTTATTAACGGCGACCCCGAGCGGCTCAAGCAGGTATTTCTGAACATAATAGACAATGCTGTAAAATACGGCCGCGGAGGAGAGAAGATACTCGTCGCTTTCGATTCCGGCGCCGCCGGCGTTACGGTTACGGTGCGCGACTTCGGCCCCGGTATACCTCAGGAAGATCTCGGGCACGTCAAGGAAAAATTCTACAAAGGCAGCTCACGCGAGCGCGGCAGCGGGATAGGTCTTGCCGTATGCGATGAAATCGTCACCCGCCACCGTGGCACTCTCAGCATCGAAAACGCCGATGGCGGCGGGGCGCTCGTGACAGTGATGCTCCCCGTAGACTGACGCGTCTAAAAAGCATAGAAAGGTCATTTTTTGATTATGGCAAAGGAGAAAAAAAGCTGTTCATTCAAAACCTCTATAGGCGGGCAGGCACTTATTGAGGGTATACTCATGCGCGGCGTGGACCGTCAGGCCATAGTCTGCCGGCTGGCTGACGGAAGCTTTGAGACGAAGGTTGAGGAGCTTCACCTTATAAAAGAAAAGCATCCCACGCTCGGCTGGCCGCTTATCCGCGGCGTGGTAAACTTCGTCGATTCCATGGCCAAGGGTATGAAAGCCCTGACCTGGTCGGCAGAGCTTATTCCCGAGGATGAGCAGGAGCAGCCGTCAAAGCTGGATAAATGGATTGAGGAAAAGTTAGGCAGCGAAAAAGCCGAAAAGGCAGTTATCGCCATAGCTATGGTGCTTGGAATCTGTCTGGCGGTGGGGCTCTTCGTGCTGCTGCCGGCGTTTATATTCGAGCTGCTGCCCAAGAGCATCGGGCTTGTCACGCGCTGCATATTGGAGGGCCTGATAAGGATAGTTATTTTTCTTATCTACATGTACCTGTGCACGCGCCTTGACGATGTAAAGCGCATGTTTGCCTACCATGGCGCGGAGCATAAGACCATCTTCTGCTATGAGCATGGCCTGCCGCTGACGGTTGAGAACGTGCAAAAGCAAAGCCGCTTTCACCCCCGCTGCGGCACAAGCTTTCTTGTGGTGATAATGATAATCAGCATTTTTGTGGTGTCCTTTATGACCTGGGTGCTGTCGCTGATTCCGTCCATAACGGCCCTGACGGGCATTGCCGCGGCGCTGGTTCGCGTACTGTCAAAGCTGATTCTGTTGCCGGTCATTGTGGGAATAACCTATGAGATAAACCGCTGGGTTGGCCGGCATGACAACGCCTTTTCCGCCGTCTTGGCATGGCCGGGCAAGCAGCTTCAGCACCTGACCACAAACGAGCCCGACGAGGGCATGATGGAATGCGCGATTGAGGCTCTCAAGCTGGTTATTCCAGAGGAAGACGGCGCGGACGAATGGTAAGAATCAATAAGTGGTGGCAGCGGCGGGGGGATGAAAAATGGCCAAGACCTACAGCCAACTTTATATAGACATTCGCCGCCGGCTGCGGGACGCGGGTATTGAGGCCTACGGCCTTGAGGCGCGGCTTATGGTCGCGCACGCAGCTGAAAAAACGCCGGCAAAGCTTTTGCAGGACCTGTCGCTGTATACTTCCGACAAGGTGTCCGAGATGGCTGAGAGCTTTCTGGAGCGCCGCCTTGCCGGCGAGCCGGTGGCGTATATAACCGAAAGCTGGGAGTTTTACGGCCTGCCTATGGAGATTACTCGCGATGTACTCATTCCACGGGCCGACACAGAGGTGCTTGTGGACACCGCGCTGAGCCTGCTGCGCGGGCGAAAGAATGATGCGCGTGTGCTCGACCTGTGTACCGGCAGCGGCTGCGTTGGCTGTGCCATAGCACATGAGCTGCCGGCGTCACGCGTGGTGCTTATCGACAACAGTCCCGAGGCGGTAAACCTTGCAAAGCGCAATGCCGCGCTCAACGGACTGGACGACCGCGTGCTGTGCGTGGAAGCGGACATAAACGAGCAGCCTCCAATCCGTTTGGGAAGCTTCGATATGATTGTTTGCAACCCTCCCTATATCCGTACAGATGAGATACCGTCGCTGGACATATCCGTACGGGATTATGAGCCCATCTGGGCTCTTGACGGCGGGAGCGACGGTTTGGAGTTTTACCGCGCGGTGCTAAAGCGCTGGAAGGACCTGCTGCGCTCAGCCTCCCATCTGATTTTTGAGGTTGGCGAAACTCAGGCCGAAGAGGTGGTCAAGCTTATGCGTCTGACTGGGTTCAAGGGTTTGGAAAAGGTTCCTGACACCGCTGGAATCGAGCGCGTTGTTTTTGGCCGAATATAAAACATGAAATATTAGAGGTGCAAAATGGCGGAAAAGAAAAAGACTCCTATAACCCAGCACGGTCAGGCGGACGACAAAAAGAAAGCCCTGGAAACGGCGCTGGCACAGATAGAAAAAAACTACGGCAAGGGCGCTATTATGCGCCTTGGCGATGATATACCGGTAAACGTGGATTCGGTGTCCACCGGCTCGCTGTCGCTGGACCTTGCCCTTGGCATAGGCGGCGTACCGCGCGGGAGGATCGTGGAGATATACGGCCCTGAGTCCTCCGGCAAAACCACGCTGGCGCTGCACATTCTCGCTTCGGCCCAGAGAGAGGGCGGAGAGGTCGCGTTTATCGACGTTGAGCACGCGCTTGAACCGGCCTACGCCCGCGCCCTCGGTGTGGATATAGACAACCTTCTCATCTCTCAGCCGGACACCGGCGAGCAGGCGCTGGACATAACCGAGGCGCTTGTGCGTTCCGGTGCTATCGACGTTGTGGTGGTTGACTCCGTGGCCGCGTTGCTGCCGCGCAGCGAGCTTGAGGGCGAGATGGGCGACTCCTCTGTCGGCGTCGTAGCACGGCTCATGAGCCAAGCCCTGCGCAAGCTGGCCGGCACGATATCTAAAACCAACTGCATAGTCGTTTTCATAAACCAGCTTCGCGAGAAGATAGGCGTGATGTATGGCAGTCCCGAGACAACACCCGGCGGGCGGGCGCTGAAATACTTCTCCTCCGTGCGCATAGACGTGCGCCGCGTTGAAACTCTCAAGGTTAACGGCGAGATGATAGGCAACCGCACCAGGGCAAAGGTTATCAAAAACAAGGTCGCTCCCCCCTTCAAGGAGGCGGAGTTTGATATCATATACGGCGAAGGCATAAGCAAAATAGGCGAGATAGTGGACTTGGGAGTAAAGTTAGAGCTTATAGATAAGGCCGGCGCGTGGTTCACCGTCGGAGAACAGCGAGTTCAGGGGCGCGACAGCGTCAAGGAATATCTGCGCAACAACCCCGAGGTCTGTGCCGGCATAGAACAGCAGATACGCGAAAATGCCTACAAGCTCATGTCGCCCCAGGCACGTAAGGCCGCCCAGGCCGCCGGACGCGCCATCGATATCAGCGCCGACGAGTTCGAGGGCTGAGCTTGACGATATCGGAAATAAAACAGACCCACGGCGAGCGCTATGTGCTCTTGCTTGACGACGGAAGCGTTATCAAAACCACGCTCGCTGTCGTCTCAGATTACTCTCTGTACGCCGGACGCGAGCTGAGCCGCGAAGAGTTGAGCGCAATTACCGGCGCCTCCCTGCTTGAGCGGGCAAAATTACGCGCAATGCGCATAATCTCCGCGCGGGCCATGAGCTGCCGTGAGCTGTACGACCGCCTCGTGGAAAAGGGCGAGAGCGAACAGGACGCCGCCGCGTGTGTGGAGTACCTTCTGGAGCTGCATTTTTTGGACGACTCTCAGTACGCAGCCATGACCGTGCGTCACTACGCCGCTAAGGGCTACGGACAGCGGCGAATACGCGATGAGCTCTACCGCCGCAAAGTCCCCAGGGAGCTCTGGGATGAAGCGCTCGAGCAGCTTCCCCAGCAGGAAGGGGAGCTTGACCGCCTGCTTGAAAAGCGCCTGCGCGGCGCAGCACCTGACGACCGCGACGCAATAAAGAAGGCAAGCGACTCGCTGGCACGCCGAGGCTTTTCCTGGCGGGAAATACGCGAGGCACTGGAGCGCTGGAGCACGGCCAACGAGGTTTAAATTTTTACTTTCGCGATGCCCTCAGGGCGAACCGTGTCCCCAGCGGAGGTATCCAAAGACGGCCCCGCAGGGCGAACTACTCCTGCACCCGTAATAAAGAAAAATAAATCCCAAGCAAGAAGGAAAAACAGGAGAATACCCTTATGCCAAATGAAAAAATCGCCCTCATCCCTCTCGGCTGCGCAAAAAATCTCATAAACAGTGAGCAGATGCTCTGCCTGTTATCCGACGCTGGCTATGAGCTGACCTCTGACTTCGACGGCGCGGACGCGGTTATAATCAACACTTGCGGCTTTATAGACAGCGCCAAGAGCGAGGCGATAGACAATATCCTTGAGATGGCCGAGCTGAAAAAGCAGGGACGTCTGGGCAAAATCATTGTCACCGGCTGTCTGGCCGAGCGCTATCGCGCCGAGATTACCGCGGACCTGCCTGAGGTTGACGCCATGGTCGGCGTTGGCAGCTTTGCTGAAATTGTCTCCGTCGTCGCCGAGACACTCGGCGCCGGTCACGCGGAGGCGTTCGGGGACAAAAATGCCCCCGTGGACGAGGTTGGCCGATTTATAACCACAGGGCCTGGCTGGGCCTACATAAAGATAGCCGAGGGCTGCGACAACCACTGCGCCTTCTGCGCGATACCGTCGATACGCGGGCGCTACCGCAGCCGGCCTATGGAAAATATCATCGCCGAGGCCGGAGCCCTGGCCGAGTCGGGAGTTCGGGAGCTTATAGTCATAGCGCAGGATATAACCCGCTACGGTACTGACCTGTATAAGCGCCGCGCCCTTGCGGAGCTGTGCCATGAGCTGGCGGGGATTGAGGGAATAGAGTGGATACGCCTCCATTATCTCTACCCCGATTCCTTTGATGATGAGCTCATAGATGAGATTGCGCAAAACAATAAGATAGTCAAATATCTCGACATCCCGATTCAGCACATCAACGACGGCATCCTCCGCCGAATGAACCGCCGCGGCACGGGCGCGGAGATACGCGCCCTTTTCAACAAACTGCGCGAGCGCGTGCCTGGGCTCGTACTGCGCACGAGCCTTATTACTGGCCTGCCTGGTGAGGGTGATGCGGAGTTTGAGGAGCTGTGCGAGTTTCTTCGTCAGGCACGGATTGAGCGCGCCGGCGTTTTTCCCTTCTCCCCCGAGGAAGGCACTCCCGCCGCTGAAATGGACGGCCGCTGTTCCGAAGAGGAGTCCGAGCGCCGTGCTCGGCTCATAATGGAGCTTCAGGCCGGCATAATGGACGACTACTGCGCCGCGCGCGTGGGGCAGACGCTCCGCGTTCTGTGTACGGGCAGCGAGGGCGGCTACCTCACCGGCCGCAGCTACGCCGATTCTCCGGATATTGACGGCACGGTGTACTTTGAGGGCGAGTGTGAGCCCGGAGAATTTGCAGAGGTGCTGATAACCGGCGTGATGGACGGCGAGCTCGTGGGAGTCCAAAAAGAGGCATAGCCTCTTTTTGGAAAGGACTTCCTCCGCTACAGGCACGCGCTGCGCTCGCACGCACGCTTTGCGCAAATAGTTTTTACCCACGTACACGACGCGGGCAAAAACAATTCGATTTTATTTCGCCGCCATGGCGGCGAAACTCTACGTGGTCTGATATATAAGGAGTTTTCAAATGACGACTGCAAATAAATTGACCATCCTGCGCGTTATCCTCATACCGGTGTTTTTAGTACTGCTGTATCTCGGCTTTCCCGGCTGCCGCTGGGCGGCGCTGGCGGTGTTTATCGTTGCCAGCCTGACGGATTTGCTCGACGGCTACATCGCCCGGCACTACAACCAAATAACCGACTTTGGAAAATTCATGGACCCGCTGGCGGACAAAATGCTCGTCATGGCCGCTATGTGCTACCTTGTCGAGGTGGGAGAGATGTACGGCTGGGTACTGGCCCTGGTGCTGTTGCGTGAGTTCGCCGTGTCGGGTATGCGTCTCGTAGCCGTAGAGCAGGGCCGCGTTATCGCCGCGGGCTGGAGCGGAAAGGTCAAGACCGCTTCGACCATGGTGTGCCTGTGTCTGATGCTCGTCGTGCCCCTGCTCTGGCTTAATCTGCTGTGTCAGGCCGTGATTCTGGTCAGCACACTTTACTCCGGCACGGAATATCTTGTAAAGAACAAAGATGTGTTTAAATCTGCCTGAAGGCTCAACTGAGAGGGATTTGCTTAGTTACGCGCCTCACCGCCCGATGGGCGGTTTGACGTGCGCTGCACGTAGAGTGCTTGTTGTCAGGCGCATGTCCTGACAGCAACAATTAAAATTTCTTCGCGGCGTTCGCTCCGCGAACTCTGCAGGGCTTTTATGGCGATAGCGCTTGACAAGCGGAGCGAAAGCATGTTAATATCTATTCGCATGAATATCCATGGCGATGAAAGGGAGAGTAGAACCGACCTTTTCGGTACAGAGAGGCTTCGTCCAGGCTGAAAACGAGGCTGTCGGAATGCGGTTTGAAATGCGCCCCGGAGCCGTCGGGGGAGGAAATGTCCCCGCGTGAGCAGCCGCGTTAAGGCCGAAGCCGGTAACTGCCGGAAAGTTATAAGCGAGAGTGGAACCGCGCCTGCATGTAAGCAGCGCCTCTCACAGGTCTGGACCTGTGAGAGGCGTTTTTTATATATGCCGCGGGCTCTCGAAACTTGGAAAGGACGGACATGTTTAACGATTTGCGTGAAATCATCGCAGCCTACAAGGCGCGCGACCCCGCTGCACGCAGCGGAATTGAAATACTCCTGCTCTACCCGGGCGTCAAGGCGGTGCGCAGCCACCGCAAGGCCCACTGGTGCTATGAGCATAACCTTAAATTTTTAGCCCGCTTCATCTCTCAGCGCAGCCGTAAGAAAACTGGTATAGAGATTCACCCCGGCGCAAAAATAGGCCGCCGCCTGGTAATCGACCACGGCATGGGCGTCGTCATAGGCGAAACCGCCGAGGTCGGTGACGACTGCCTTATCTACCACGGCGTAACCCTTGGCGGCACCGGCAAGGACCATGGAAAGCGCCATCCCACCATCGGCAACAACGTGCTTATCGGCACGGGAGCAAAGGTGCTCGGCCCCTTTAAGGTCGGCGATAACAGCCGCATCGCCGCCGGCAGCGTCGTGCTGACCGAAATTCCCCCCAACTGCACCGCCGTCGGCGTGCCGGCCAAGATTGTGCGGCGCTCGGAGAACGCGGAGGGTCCAAAGCACAGCTACGCCGCCGATGTCGACCAAATAAGCGTCTCTGACCCGATAACCGCCGAGCTGCAAAGCCTCAGCCAGCAGCTTGACCGCATCATAAAAAGCATGGATAAAAATTAAAAAAGCGGCAAAGCCGCTTTTTTAAGAAGGTTTCGCTGCGCTCTGCGCCTCACGCAAAGTGTTTTTCTAAGGCTCATATCCCCGGAAAAACGATTTGATTTTATCTCGCTGCTGCGCCGGCGAAGCTCTGCGAGGCTCTTTCTTAATTTGGGAATCGTACTAATTCCGTAAAGGAGATACCGACAATGAAGCTTTACAACTCAGCCACAAGAAAAAAGGAGGACTTCGTCCCCAACAGCCCCGACATAGTGAAGATGTACACCTGCGGACCGACGGTGTACCATTTCGCGCACATAGGCAACCTGCGCTCATACATCATGGAGGATATTTTAGAGAAATACCTGCGCTACACCGGCTACAACGTCAAACGCGTTATGAATATCACCGACGTCGGCCACCTAACCTCAGACGCCGACGAGGGTGAGGACAAAATGCTAAAGGGTGCAAAGCGCGAGCACAAGAGCGTGATGGAGATTGCCAAATTCTACACTGACGCATTCTTTGACGACTGCCGCCGCCTGAACATCAAGCGCCCCGACGTGGTGGAGCCGGCCACAAACTGCATCGGTGAGTATATAGAGATTCTCTCGCGGCTCATGGACACCGGCTACGCCTACTTCGCCGGCGGCAACGTCTACTTCGATACCTCAAAGCTTGAGCGCTACTACATTTTCAACGACTTCAACGAGGACGACCTTGCCGTAGGCGTGCGCGAGGGCGTGGAGGCCGACGCCAACAAGCGCAACAAAAACGACTTCGTGCTCTGGTTCACCAAGAGTAAATTCGAGGACCAGGCCCTCAAGTGGGACTCCCCCTGGGGCGTGGGCTATCCCGGCTGGCACATCGAGTGCTCCGGCATCGCCATAAAGCACCTTGGAGAGGACCTCGACATCCACTGTGGCGGCATAGACAACGCTTTCCCCCACCACACCAACGAAATTGCCCAATCCGAGGCGTTTTTAGGCCATAAATGGTGCAATTACTGGATGCACGTGCTCCACCTGAACACAAACTCCGGCAAAATGAGCAAGTCCAGCGGAGAGTTTCTGACTGTCTCGCTGCTCGCGGAAAAGGGCTACAACCCGTTGGTTTACCGTCTGTTCTGCCTGCAAAGCCACTACCGCAAGGCTCTTGTTTTTTCTTGGGAAAACCTTGACAACGCCGCTGTGACCTACAACAAGCTCATAAGCAAAATTGCCGCGTTAAAGCCCGGTAACGGCGCCGTGGACAAGGCTGCGGCAGAGGAGCTGCGCGCGCGCTTTACCGCTGCGCTGGACAATGACCTGAACACTTCGCTTGCGGTCACAGCGCTGTACGACGTACTCAAGGCCAGGGTAAATGACGATACAAAGCTTGCCCTGCTTGGTGAATTAGACACCGTTCTGGGCCTTGACCTGCTTCAAACAGCGGCGGGGAAGCGCGCCGTGGACGAAAAAGCGAAAGCCTCCACGGGGGAGTTCAACGTTGTGTCTGAGTCCGGCGAGGAGGACGCGGACGTAACCGCAAAAATAATGGCCCGCGCCGAGGCAAAAAGGTCCAAAAACTTTGCCGAGGCCGACCGCATACGCGACGAGCTCAAGGCTGTAGGCATAGAACTGACCGATATTCCAAATGGCGCAAAATGGAGACGCATGTAATATTTTTATAATTTTACTTGTATCCCCCCTTTATTCCTTGTTATTTCGGAATAAGGGGGGATTTTTTATGGAGTTCATGACTTTCCCTATCATTTATTCAATATACCCGCCCTGCTCAAGCCGCTCGAGCATGTCTACCACCTCAGCGCGGCTTATCGGGTCGCCGGGGTAGAGCTGCACCTCGTTTCCTCCGCTTATCAGGCCGAGAGACAGCAGCGCCTCAAAATACGGCTTCTGCTCCGGAGTCAGGCGCTTGGCGTCGTTGTAGGCGCGCAGGAGCGCGTCTCCCTGCACAGGCTGAATGTCAAACGCGCGCACGAGCATCATGAACGCCTCGGCCCTTGTCACCGGCTCGCGCGGACCCAGCTCGGTTTTGCCCGCCGCGTCGATTATCCCGGCATGTACGCACTTGAGTATTGCCTCGGCAAACCATTCCTCGTTCGGAATGTCCTCGAAGGTGTTCTCCGCCTGCGTCTCCAGCGGCAGTATGCGCGTGTATATCGTGGCCAGCTCGGCAAGGCTCAGACTGTCGTCGGGACGAAACTTCCCCTCGCTGCCGTTTATTACGCCGCGCGAGCTCCATTTTTCAATCTCCTGCGCCGCCCAGTGTCCGGCAATGTCCGAAAACGCCATGCGTGAGTCCGCGCTGACGTAATAGCTGGCAAAGGCCGCAAGTATAAGGATAAACGGCGCGGCGATTTTCAGGATTTTTTTCATGACAGGGCTCCTTAAAGGCTCGACTCGAATTGACATTTACTGCCTGATAATATATAATAATCACCGTGGAACTCAGCCACCACCATGATGGAGGTAAAAACTGACGGTTGCCTGACGACCCGCGGAAGCGGAAAGGAAGGCGCAATGTATAAGCTCTCGCGGGGACTTTCTCTGAAGGGGGTGATGTACATAGTCACTATCCATATTGAAATCCGTTAAAAAGCTTGAAAAAATTTTTCAGGCTTTTTATAGCGCCGCAGGCGCGTCGGATTTCTAATGAGACGGCACGACGCGCTTTGCGCGGCGTGAGCGTGCGTAGCATGCGGAATTTTCAATTAAAGCATTTAATTGAAAATTAGTATCAAGATGTGTTTTTGCTTGTTTCTATAATATGGGCTTTGGTCCAGATTTGGGACAAGCTTTTTAACCGCAAGGAAAAGTGAGCCGTCTGCCCAAACAGGCGGCTCACTGGTTTTGAGGGTTAGGCCCTAAGCCATGTAGCTTATGTCCAATGTGGCAACCGTCTGGGTTCCACACTTTTATTATAGCAGTTGACGCCCGAGTTGTCAACATGAATCCGTCCTGCGCTCAAAGCCGCGGGGCGGTTTTTCATTTATTTCGCGCACTCCACGGCTTCTAATCCATGTCCTCCAATTCATAGCTCTTGAACGCATCGGCATCAAAGAAATCATAAAGGGAAATTCCG
>CATJWG010000161.1 GCA_949744165.1 uncultured Eubacteriales bacterium
ATTAAAAAGTCCGCAGTCGATTGTATCATCGACTGCGGACTTTCGTGGTCCGAGTGACAGGATTTGAACCTGCGGCATCCTGCTCCCAAAGCAGGCGCGCTACCAACTGCGCTACACCCGGATATTGAATTTTTAGCTCTGCCCGTCTGTGGTCAATCCTGTGGTCAAAGGGCATTTCTTGCCCAGTTTCGCAGTGGAGAGAACTCCCGCAAATGCCGCTGTTTCAGGCGTTTCCGGGCTTTGCCCGTTTTCATCGTGGATACCCACGCCCACGCTCCCAAAGCAAGCGCGCTACCAACTGTGCAACACCCCGTTATATCCGCTCTGCGCACGTAGCTGAATGGGAGAGCTATAATATATTACCACATCCGGCGGATAACTTCAACAGCTTTTTTCGCGAAAATAAAAGAAATAAACCGTGAATGCAATTCGTAAAGTAGATTTTTAAAGAATATGCGAGCTGTTTTCAGCTCGCATATCGTTTTTTATCCACTTTTTTGTGCTTGGGCACAATTCATGTTTAGGGTCATACCAAATAATATGAAACTCTTCTTTGCGGCGAAGTCCAATAATTCTAAGTTGATTTTGCAACGCAAATGAATAAATTATATCTGATTGTTAGTTTAGGTTTTTTGCTTTAACACAGTGTTCTGCGTCACTACTTAATGAAGCTGTCGATAAAAAATGATGTTTTGATTTACCATTGTCATGTTGTTGCCTTTCTATCTCATCCCACGTCATATTACCATAGTATAACAATTTTTGTAATACTTCTTTGTGGTTAAAGTCTTTGCGGGATAAATCAAACCTAAATTTACCATCACGGTCCAATTCATCGAATCTCCATATAGGCTTATGACTCATTATGCTTTCTGGCCGTTCAACAACAACTTTTTTCTTGTGCCTACTCATCATACACTCCCATATTATTCACCGATAGCAGGCTTTTCAATTACACGGTCAATAGTTTCTTTTTGAGCCTCAGTAAACGGCACATTGCTTTCATAAGTAGCAGGAATATCATCAAGAGAAATGTCAAACTTGCCTTTATGATACCTCCAGTAAGCTCGGTGAGGCTTTAATGACCGAGGGGAGCATACGCTTTCTGCTTGGTAAATACCAGCCCGAGGATTTTATTGACGGATACAATCAGTCTGTCCAGAAATATATTATGCCCGAAATGGACATACAGCCCTGTATTCATATACTTGACTGTACTGACTTGGAAGTGAATTACAGGAACAGGAATTATGAGGGCTCGGGGATAGGCTACAGCAAACGAACAGTAGATGGTAATAAGCCTCCCACAAGAGGCTATAAACTGGCAACTCTGCGGGGAATTGTCGGTGACAGCGGCATTATAGAGGAAGTATGCTTCGGGCCTATAAACACGCATGATTTGACCTTAAGCAGAGAAATGCTGATGACTTCCCCGATGCTCAAGCGTGGGGATATCCTGATAAACGACAGGGGCTTTATTTCAAGAGACTTGATGAATTTCCCGAAAACAGAGCGTGGAGTTGATACATATGTTCCGCTGCGTTCAAACATGGAGTCATTTGAAACTGCTGTGGGAGCTGAAATAAGTGAAAACAAATGGCAGGAAAATCCTAAATATCCCGACCAGCGAATGGCGCTTGTTACAGACCTGGGCAATTACTGGCGCTCCAATGAGTATGTGAGCAATACAAGTGATGTGCCGCTGAACGCCTGTGTTATATGGCACACTGAGAATGATGGCTATGCTGTTATTGTTACGACAGATATGACACAATCTGCGGAGAGCATTATAAAGACCCACTCTCTGCGCCCTGAGATAGAGGAAGATTACAGGCAGATAAAGGACTTTTGGAGGACAGAGGATTTCAAGAGCACAAAGCTGCATGTCATAGCGTTTCATGTGGTATGTGTGCTGTTCGGCTATTTGTTCTTTCAGCTATACACCATGCTTCCGGAGGGAGAGCAATACGCGGGGAAGTCTCTGCCTGTTCTGCTGAAAAGATATTCAGCGAAGGTGCAGGGGCATGTTGTCATTTACGTTGATGACATGTTCGGCGTGTTTACTCTCTTTGAGGTATTGGAGTTGTATGCCAATGCGCCCACAGGCGTTAAAGATACGTTGGCAAGAAAAATTAAAAGTTTGGGGGATTGTGTGTGAAATTAACCAAATCACTAAAGACTGGGGCAATGATTTTTTAATTGGGGATACACTATTTAGTGGGTGCGAAACATCCTTTTTGTATTTTTTGCAGATGAGAAATTGTATGCTGGTCAGTATAAAGGGCCGCCTGCATACCTGCGTGACCTCCTCCGATAACCGCCAATTTTTTCTGTGGTCCGGGCGCTTCGATGAACTGGTCGAGAATATATTCCATGCATATCTTGGGATTTACGGAGCACACGGAGATCCACAGGTCCTTAAAGCTGGAAATATGGCATTTGTTGCAGCACAGACAGGGGCGAATATCGTCCACCCTGCTCTCTGACGATGTCAAGGTAGCCTCTGTTGGAAATGAAGCTACGCGCCATGGCTATCATATCGGCTTCGCCATCCTCCAGAACCTTCTCACAGGTATCGGGATTGAAGAACCCGCCGCTTGCGGAGGTGACCATATTGGGAGCGGAACGCTTCACAGCCCGTGCCATATACAGCCACGGCGTTTCAGAGTCGAACTGCGTCGGATTGGGCAATGTCAATCTCTATCGACTTTATCATAAGGATGTCGAACAATCCCTCCGCTATTTTGGCGAAAGCGCAGATGTCCTCCGGCGTGGCGCCGCCCGTGCTTTCAGGGTCGTGCCCGCTGATTCTGCCCTCGACAATGAAGCGGCTGCCGCATTTTCCCCTGATTTTCCGAGCCAGAATCAGCGGGAAACGAAAACGGTTCTCCCTGCTGCCTCCGTATTTGTCCGTGCGCTTGTTTGTCATCTGGGAAATGCAGCGGCCAAAGAAGGAATAGCGGTAGGCCATGTGTATCCACATGCCGTCAAATCCCATATTGTCGCGAAAGCTGAGACAGGCCTCGGCGTACCGTTCCGCCGCTGCCTTCATCACATCCGCAGGAGCGACATTGCCCTTTGAGTTGTTGCACTCCACCCAAAAGGACTCAACATCGTCGCTGACATCGTAGGGGCCAATCATTTTGTCAATGTCGAAGCGTATCAGCGCTTTGGAATTATAACAGTGGATGGCGTTTGTCCGAGAAGCCACGCTGTTCTGCACGCGTATGTCCGTGGAATCCCAGCAGCGGGCATAGCGTCCCATAATCGGATCACTCAAATACACAGCCCTAATCGGCTTAGGGCCCACCACCGTCACAATGCCCGCACCGCTCTTTGCACGGTTGGTCAGATTATCCATCTGTGCTTTTGAGTGGGATATTCCTCCGGACCATGGAGAACTTAAAGCGTAGATGGCGCGGCCTCGATCCTGTTTTTGAGAAAAACACCGTTGGGAATCCGATACGGCTCCAACATCATATGGTATTTATTTAATGCCAACACAATTTCCCCCAATCGTGGTTTCATTTAAGATTTAATTTTCATCTATGGAATCAATAAAGCTTGGCTAACGCTCCCATTGTCTTTGCAGCGGCGGCCTGCGTCATAGAAAACACCGTGTCGAATTCGTCCTCAATGCGCGCACAAAGCCGACGAACAGCAGCGAGGTTCCCTTTATGTCCTTCTAAAGCTGAGAAGCGGCCGTCAGTTCTCCGGCGTCTATGTGATACTGCTTGGCTACCAGCTCCTTCAGACGGTCGAGTGTCCCGCTGTCCTCGTCGTATACCGGCGCGGCGTCTTTTTCAGCCGGTGCGGGAGCCGGCTCTGCTTTGACGGCGGGACATTTCTTCTCCGATACAGCGGGTTTTTTATCCTTATCCATGGGATTAATGGCAAACACAGCCGTTTTAAATCCGTCCCTCTGCACAATCTCAAAATGTCAGGGATATGGCAGGTGTACCTTGATATACGGAGCGTTCTCACGGGTCACGCCCCGCACCATGGCATTGCGTTCAGGCCCCTCCGCTTGTCTTGCCCCAAGCATAGGCATAGAGCTCCAGATCCCTGTAGGCGGGCTTGGCGGTCATGGCGGTGGTCCATCAGCTGAGCCTTTCAGCTCATTTCCAGCCACTCTACGGCATAGGAACCACAGGCGTTGCAGGCGTAAAACCGGAGGCCACTCGATATGGCCGCAGGACGTACACCTGCGCCTGAGCACCTTGCCCTTTTCAAGCGCCTCATAGTATGGCTTTACAAGCTTTTCCAGCTTGACTTTGCTGTCCTCATAAGGAGCCTTTTGGGTATGCTCCTGACTGGGTATATCCGCCGTGCGGATAGTCACGCTTGCCAGATTCTGACACCGCCGCAACGCGCCTTTGCAGCACGGCGTCGTATACGTCCACAAGTCCGGACGCGGCGTGGGCGTGCCAGAAAGCCGTTCGCCCACCGTTGGAGTTGATTGGCTTGTCGCCGTCAAAACGGGTACGGCTGTCCAGAACGTATTTCCACGCCTGTCTGTCGGGAATGTATCTGGTCACTTCTGCGGCCATGAGCTGAGAGGAGATTATAAAGTCGTTGACATACACCTCCTCCAGCTTCACTCCGCTCATCTGATAGACCTGGCGGGTAACCTAAATAGTTTCGTCTATCTCAAGACGATGGTTGCTATTGCTCCGGCGCGGATTTGCCGATTCCCAGCACCTCGATAGGCGTGTTTTTGGCGTACTTGGAAACAAGGTCTGTGGCACAAAGCACAATGCATGTTGCGCCATCGCACTTGTGCTCCAGACCGGACACGCGCTGTGTATCTCCAATCTTGGGATTTTTCCCTGAGCGCATGTACTCCATAACATCGTCGTAGCCAGCGTCCTTCGCCTGCTGCTGATAGGTCGTGTGGTCGATAGCCAGGGGATTGTGCTTCGGGGTTTTCCCGCAGCACAGGATAGTCTCTGGAGATAATGAAGATGTAGTGGGTATCTGTAAAATGAAAAAGCTCCAGCTCATCATGATTCTGAAACATTATGGACTGATTTATAACCATATCAAATTTCCCGTTGCTTCGAGGCAAAATAAGCTGATCCACGGGAATGCTTTCCAGCATTAGGGCTACCTCGGGATGGTCCCGCTGAAATTCGGAAAGCAAATCCGTAAGATTGTCCAAAAGGCACTCCTCCGGCACTCCTATGCACACTGGTATACCGCGCCAGATCGAATGAATTTTCAAAATCCGCTGTGGCCTGTGTGATTGTATCGTACATGATTTTGCCCGCCGGCGTGATGGAAACTGTCATGTATCCTCGTTCAAACAGGACAATACCCCATTCCTTTTCCAGAGCTGAAATCTGAATGCTTACATTCGGCTGGGAGACATACAGTGCCTCGGCAGCCAGTCTGAAGCTTCTGAGTTCAGCGAGCTTTTTGAAATACTCAGGCTGAAAGAGATTCATGGCCTCTCCCCCTCAAGGACAGCGGTATTTCTTTTTTCTAATCTTAACAATATAAAAAGTATAATGCAAATACACAATTGTTTCACTTGTATAAATAAGTCGTTGATTTCATATGCGGACAAGGTTCTCTGGTCTTGTGACGGGCTTGATTTCTTTGTAAGTAAAAAGCAAATGCCGCCAATTTCAGTCAGGCGGCATTTGCTTTCCTATTTCAATTCTATCTCTTCGATTTTCAGGCCTATTCCGCTGAGGAACTGGGCAACCTCCTCGACGCTGCCTGTAAAGCTGTCGTACAGCAGAAATGTGGCGGACGCGGACACAGCGCTGTCCTCCCCCATTGTAAATGTCACGGCCACGGGTACGGCGTTTTCAAAGATATAGATATAGCTCATGTTCTCCGTCAGCTCAGTGCTGACAAAGGTCTTACCGGCAGTGCAGATACTCGACGCGGCCAGGTTTTTTGCACCCGCTGAGGCATTTATCTGTGTCATCAGCACCGCAAACATGCGGGATTTTACAAGCTCCTGCAAGGTGTCGGACATGGCGTCGAAAGCGGCGGCATCGTCCGTAAGGTCCAGAGCGCTGTCGGCGCCGCCGGTAAGCTTGTAAACGGCCTTGGGTTGGGAAAAGTCTCCGGCAGCAGCTTCGGCAACTATGGCATTAAGCTCCCCGCTAGCGGAATACAGGCTCAAATATTCCTCACTGCGGGCCATTTCGTCAAGGAGGGATATCAGCTCCATGCCGTGGTCATACAGGGACTTTTCCTGTATTTTTGACGGCGTGCCACCGCAGGCGGAGAGGGTCAGGAGCATGGCTGCGGTAAAGGCTATTGCCGCGGTCTTTACTATTTTTTTCATAATCTGCCTCCGTAGGTGGGTTTTTGCTTATTTTATCACAGGCAAATTAAATGCGCAAGAGGATGGACGGGAGCTTAATTACTTTTTGTTGTACATGTTGCTGCCCGCAAATGGGGTTTGGGAGGGTATGGGTAGAAAAAACAGAGGCAAGGCCGCGGCATATGGACCGCGGCCTTGGGAAAGGATTGCCTTATGTTCGACTTTTACAACCTGTATTTCGGCTTGCGCTTCGGTGGCATGTTCCAAGCCCTGTGGTCCGTGTGCAGCAGGTGGTGCGCACTCTCCCCGAGCGGGGAGCCGAGATATTCGCTGTACAGGGCTCTGACATCGGGATTCTCGTGCGAAAAGCGTATCGGCGCTTCCCCGTCCAGCTCCCAAAGCTTGTCGCCGCGTTCTCCGGCCAGCTCACATCCGTCATGTATCGGTTGTCCGCCGCCGCCAGCACAGCCTCCCGGACAGGC
Organism: uncultured Eubacteriales bacterium; assembly: GCA_949744165.1. Lineage (GTDB taxonomy): Bacteria > Bacillota > Clostridia > Oscillospirales > Oscillospiraceae > JAMPGF01. The sequence goes on from CATJWG010000161.1 coordinate 6,766, forward strand.
CATGACCTCGACAAAGTCATACTGCGCCCTGCCCGCCTTAATGTTGCGCAGGAGTATACGCGCGTTTTTCAGTCCGCTTACCACGGCCACGCGGACCTCTCCCGCGCCGGGAATGTCAAAAACGGCCTCCTTATGTCCGTCAACGCCGCGTACGTCGCGGAAAGAGTCTGCGTCCGGATTCTTGCCGGTTATCAGATAGTACGCGCTACGGAGCGCTGCGTCCATGACGCCGCCGGTTGCTCCAAACACAACGGCTGCGCCGGTGCCAGTGCCCAGCGGGGAGTCAAAGGCCGTCTCAGACAGGTGCTCGGCTGAGATGTGTTCGCTGCGGAACAGGCGCACCATCTCGCGAGTGGTCAGCGAAACGTCCACGTCAGGGTCGCCGCAGGCATCGTTCATACCCGGCAGGGCGCACTCGCTCTTTTTCGACACGCAGGGCATTATCGACACGACGAACAGCTTTCTTGGGTCCACGCCTATTTTCTCGGCAAAGTAGCTCTTCGTCACCGCGCCAAACATCTGCTGCGGGCTCTTCGCGGTAGACAGATTGTCAGTAAACTCGGGGTACTGCGACTTGAGAAAGCGCACCCAGCCGGGGCAGCAGGAGGTGAACATCGGCCACTTGTACATATTCCGGTGGGTAAAGCGCTCGATAAACTCGCTTCCCTCCTCCATTATGGTCAGGTCAGCGGAGAAGTTGGTGTCAAACACATAGTCAAAGCCCAACTCCTTGAGCGCGCTTACCATGCGCTCAGCACTGGCAAAATCTCTGTCAAGTCCCAGGCTCTCGCCCCAGGCCGCACGTACGGCGGGGGCAACCTGCACCACCGTAACAATATTCGGGTCCTTTATCGCGTGCATAACGTCCATCGTGTCATCGCGCTCGCGCAGGGCGCCCACGGGGCAGTGGGTTATGCACTGGCCACAATAGGTGCACTCAGTATTGTCCAGCGTACGGTTGTGCGACACGTCCACCGTCGTGCGGCTGCCGGTGCCGGATACATCCCAGATATCCACGGTCTGCACCTCGGCGCAAATCTGGATACACCTCATACACTTGATACACTTGCTTGAATCACGGATAAGAGGCAGGTTTCTGTCCCAGGGCTGGCTGCGGTACTGCTTAGGATACTCCAGCTCATAGATATTCAGGTCGTTGGCCAGCTTTTGCAGGGTGCAGTTGCCGCTGCGCACACAGGCGGGACAGTTGCTGTTGTGCTGAGAAAGCAGCATCTCGATAACCAAGCGGCGGGACTCGCGGACCTTGGGGCTGTTGGTGTAAACCTCCATACCGTCCTCCGCGGCGCTGTTGCAGGACGCCACAAGGCGTTCTATGCCCTTGACCTCCACCACGCACATGCGGCAGGCGCCTATCTCGTTTATATCCTTGAGATAGCACAGATGTGGAATTTCAATATGCAGTTTCTGCGCCGCTTCAAGTATGGTAGTACCCTCCGGCACCTGAACGGTTTTGTTGTCTATTGTCAGAGTTACCATATTCCCTTACGTCCTCCTTTGAATATGCCGTAGCCGTAATGGTCGCAGCGCAGGCAGCGCGAGGACTCCTGCTCCACGCCCTGGGGCGACATGCCGCACTCGATGCACTCAAAGTCGCCCTTTCTCTGGCACGCCTCCCGCTCGTTTGTATTTATTCTGCCGTGAGGCAGCTTGCTGTCCAGACGTGGATTAGGTATTTTCACATCGCTGGTTATACGGTGCTTAAATCCGAGATACTCGTCTATATTTGCAGCAGCCACCTTGCCGGCGGCTATAGCACGGATAACGGTGGCCGGTCCCGTGACGCAGTCGCCTCCCGCAAAAACTCCGTCGGTATTGGATATGCGGCTGTCGGGCAACGCGTCTATAGTGCCGCGGCTTATCTGTATACTTGTATTCTCAAAGCCGAAGGTCTCAATACCCTGGCCGATGGCGACGATGATAACATCTGCGGGAATACGCACCTCGTCAGAATATATCGCGCGGCTGGTCTTGGGACGGCCGTCCGCACCTATCGCACCGATTATCTGGGGCTGGACCCACAGAGCGGTGCAGTGGCCGTTGGCATCGCGCTCAATTCTCGTGGGCGAGCGCAGGACCATCAGCTCCGCACCCTCGGCTATGGCGCCTTCTATCTCCTCCTGCTGGGCCGTCATGTCCGAGTGGCGGCGGCGATAGACGCAGGAGACTTTATCCGCGCCAAGGCGAATTGCGCTGCGGACACAATCCATGGCAACGTTGCCTCCGCCTATCACGACCACCTGCTTGCCTGTGAAGTCAGGCATGTTGCCGTCGCCAATGCCGCGCAGGAGCATGACTGCGGAGATGACGCCCTCGCTGTCCTCCCCTTCTATTCCTACCTTCTTGTCTGTATGTGCACCTATGGCGATGTACATGCTGTCATACTGACTGTGCAGCTCGTCATATCCGATGTCCGTGCCGACGTTCACACCGGTTTTGACCTCGATGCCAGTGGAAAGTATGTACTCTATCTCCTGGTCAAGCTTCTCCCTCGGCAGGCGGTAGCTCGGTATGCCGTAGCGGAGCATTCCGCCAAGCTGCTTGCGTTTTTCAAAAACTGTGACTTTGTGGCCCATTATCGACAGGTAGTAGGCCGCGGAGAGGCCACCGGGGCCACCGCCTACTATAGCCACCCGCTTACCCGTTGGCTCGGCGAGCACCGGAGCAGCGGAGGGCTCTGCATGGTCTACAGCGTAACGCTTTATCGCGCGGATATTTATGGGGTTATCGACCATGCTGCGTCGGCAGCGGGCCTCGCAGGGGTGCTCACATATATATGCACAGGCTGTCGGGAAGGGGTTATCCTTGCGGATAAGACGCACGGCCTCCTCATACCGTCCCTCATGCACAAGGGCTATGTAGCCGGGAATGTCCACACCCGCGGGACACAGTGCCACGCAGGGCACAGGATTTTCCAGACTGCCAAGACAGCGCTTGTTCTTAGCGTGCTCCATGTAGTCGTCACGGAAGCCGCGGACTCCCTGCAGCACTATACGCGCAGCCTGGATACCTATCGCGCAGTCCGCGCTGCGCACAATAGTTTCGGCGGTACGCTCGATAAGATTGACGGTCTTCTCGTCCGCATCACCGTCGAGCACGCTGGTTATCAAAGTGCTCAGCTGGGCCAGGCCAACGCGGCAGGGTACGCATTTGCCACAGGTTTGTGCGCGGCACAATGTCAAAAAGCTCAGGGCCATATCCACAGGGCACAGGCCCGGAGGGCTTGCGGCAATATGGCGCTCGATGTCGCGGTATAGACCGTCAACAACAGTCTGCGCATGACTGGGGGTATTGATGTCAAGTCTGCTCATTTAATCACCCGTATAATCAGATTTGTTTTTTTGATATATGCTTTCCGTTCTGCTTTAATATAAGAAAGTGTATAGTACAATTTTTACATACAAGTCCTTCTTTGTCAAGCTACAATAATTTTTTCACAAGGGTATGTACTTTTAGCGACGTCATAGAAGTGCGGAGCTTGTATTTTTTTCCGGCGTATGCTATAATTTATTTAACAAGGAGATGGCTGATTTATGAATACAAAGCAGCTTTTGGCTTTGAATAAGCACTTTAAGCTTCCTGTTCACCCCTTCAACCTTCAAAATGAGGGCAAGCAGAGCTATGCCATGTGGCAGTATGAGCGCGGTGGGGACACGATTGCCTTTTACCGTGAGCGTTACTCCACAGATGAGATGTTCTGCGGCAAAATCGTGCTGGACATCGGCTGTGGCGCTGGAGGTAAGACCATGTACTATGCCTCCCTCGGTGCGCAACGGATTGTGGGTATGGACATTTTAGAGCAGTATCGTGAGGAAGCTCAGTCATTGGCATGTGAGCTCGGCTTTGACGACCGTTTTGAGTTTGTCTGCGGAGACGCGGCGCACACCGATTTCCCCGACGAGACTTTCGACACCGTTATAATGAACGACGCTATGGAGCACGTTGACCGGCCGGACTTGGTTTTGGCGGAGGTTCGGCGCATATTAAAGACCGGCGGACGGCTGTATGTCAATTTCCCGCCTATAAACCATCCCTTCGGCGCGCACCTGTCAGACCTCATAGGTATCCCCTGGGTGCACTTGTTTTTCAATGAGGATACTCTGGTGGACGCATACAAGCAGCTTTGCAAAACAGTTCCGGACGGAGAAGCGCGCGTTGCCTTCCGCATTTCGAAAAACGGGCAGGGAAAGGAGTACTTTTCCTACATCAACCATATGAGCATCAAGCGTTTTCATACCCTGCGCGACGGGGCCGGTATGAAGCAGATTTACTACCGTGAGGTTCCTTTGCGCGGCTTTCTGACGCCGCTGGCCAGGTTTCCCCTGACGAAGGAGTGCTTTGTGAAGATGGTTGTATGCGTCTTTGAAAAGGAATAAAAGCTTCGCCGCTCTGGGTAACGGAGCGGTGAAGCTTTTATTTTCAGGTATTTTGTTTGGTTTTAAATATATGAAAGCTTAAAGCCCCCGGAACAGTCCGGAGGCTTTAAGTTTCGATATTCAGCTTCCTGCCACCGCGCGGGTATTTTCAGCCCTGCGTTCCTCAATGGCTTTCTTAAGGACCATATCCTTGACCTTCATGAGTCGGACCTTTGTAGACAGGTCGTTCTCCTCAAGCTTCATGGAAATGTACCTGATATTCTCCTGCGTTTCGGGAATCATGACATACTCCAGCGCGTTGACACGGCGGCGTGTTTTTTCAATCTCCTCGGCAAGAAGCTGCATGGTCTTTTCAACCTGCGCCAGCTCCAGCATGTCGGCAAAGACGCGGCTGATATGCTGCATGGCGATATCCAGCTCACCGGAGGTCTGCGCAAAGCCGTAGGGGTATATCTCACCTGGGTCGGCGTTCTTTGTGGTAAAGGAATAGTTCGGCACGTTAACGCTCATCATGTTTTTGAAGCCCATGCCCAGCTCAACCGACTGGCGCGGATACATCAGCGCCTGCTCAAGCATTTCCGGAGACATCACCGCACTGGCAACTGTCAGCGCGCCGAAAGCCTCCGTAAGACCCTTTTCCACCTTTGTGCGCAGCTCCTTGTTGCGGCGCACAACCTCCATGAACTGACGCATCAGCTCATCCCGCTTATCCTTGAGAAGCTTATGCCCCCGCGTTGCGGTCTTAAGGCGGCCCTTCAGCTGGTTGAGAACCATTCTGGTCGGGGTTATGGCTTTTTTTGCCATTGCCTTACCTCCTTACTTTTTGGGCATGTATTTCTCAATGTGCTCGACCTTGACACGCTTGAGCTCAGTGCGCGGCAGGATGCTCAGCAGCTCCCAGCCAATATCAAGCGTCTCCTCTATCGTGCGGTTGGTCTCATAGCCCTGATTGACAAAGTGGCCTTCAAACTCTTCGGCAAATTTTGCGAACAGCTTGTCGGTATCACTCAGGGCAGACTCACCGAGTATGGCCATGAGCTCCTTGGCGTCCTTACCGGCTGCATAAGCCGCAAAGAGCTGGTTGAGCACTCCGCTGTGGTCCTCGCGGGTCTTGCCGTGGCCGATGCCCTTATCCTTCAGTCGGCTCAGGCTGGGCAGAACATCCACGGGCGGCTCAATACCCTTTCGGTAGAGCTCGCGGCTGAGGATTATCTGGCCCTCAGTGATATAGCCGGTCAGGTCGGGTATCGGGTGGGTCTTGTCGTCCTCGGGCATGGTCAGGATGGGTATCATCGTGATAGAGCCCGCTTTTCCAATACGGCGTCCGGCGCGCTCATACATGGTGGCCAGGTCGGTGTACAGGTATCCGGGGTAGCCGCGGCGTCCCGGCACTTCCTTTTTAGCCGCGGAAATTTCACGCAGAGCCTCGGCGTAGTTGGTAATGTCAGTAAGGATAACCAGAACGTGCATGTCCTTTTCAAAGGCCAGATACTCTGCGCAGGTAAGGGCCATACGCGGGGTAGCAATACGCTCAACGGCTGGGTCGTTGGCCAGATTGGTGAACAGCACGGTACGGTCGATAGCGCCGGTGCGCTTGAACTCGCGCACGAAGAACTCGGACTCCTCAAAGGTGATGCCTATTGCTGCAAACACGACGGCGAACTTCGCATCGTCGCCGAGCACCTTGGCCTGACGGGCAATCTGGGCGGCCATGTTCGCGTGGGGGAGGCCGGAGCCGGAGAATATGGGCAATTTCTGTCCACGGACAAGAGTGTTCAGTCCATCAATCGTGGATATACCGGTCTGGATAAACTCCGCGGGGTACTCGCGCGCGGCGGGGTTCATGGGCAGGCCGTTTATGTCCAAGTGCTCATCGGCCAGAATGTCGGGGCCGCCGTCGATGGGCTGGCCCATGCCGTTGAACACGCGGCCGAGCATATCCTCACTCACGGCCAGCTCCAGCGGGTGGCCGAGGAAGCGGACCTTGGAGCCGGCCAGGTTTATTCCCGCCGCGCTCTCGTAAAGCTGAACGACAGCCTTGTCTCCGTTGACCTCAAGCACCTTGCCGCGGCGGATAGCGCCGGTCGGAAGCTGGATTTCGCACAGCTCGTCGTAGGTGACGCCTTCGACCTGCTCGACTATCATCAGAGGGCTG
>CATJWG010000162.1 GCA_949744165.1 uncultured Eubacteriales bacterium
CGGCTTAAATAAAACAGGCTTCAGCTGTTACGATAAAACCTTTTCCCAGACTCTGAGAAAGGAGGAGTCCCAGGACTCGGTGGTGCCGGACACCATGCCCGACATCGGAGAGATTTTGGAGAGCTCCGGTGCGCTGATGATACGCAGCAAGGATATCGGAGAAGGGAGCGTGCGCATTTCGGCGAGTATTTCGGCTAACGTGGTGTACAAAAGTGAGGGCGACGAGCGCGTGTGCGCGCTTGAGCTGAGTGTTCCGGTGAATGTGAGCATAGAGGACGAGAGCATAAAGGACGACCAGGAGTGTACGGCCGCCATCACCATTCTCTCGCTCGACACCCGCGTGCTCAATCCGCGCAAGGTGCTTGTCCGCGCGGAGATATGCGCGCAGATTGACTGCTATACACTCGGCAAAATGGAGCTGTGCCAGGATACGGACGGCAAAACGGAGGGTATTTACGTTCAGAAGAAAAATATTCTGCTAACTCCGGCAGTGTCGGTGCGGGAGAAAACCTTTGTGCTCACGGACGAGTTTGCCATCCCCGCGTCCAAGGCCCCCGCGGCTCAGATACTCTCACACAGGGTCGCGATAAGCTCGGACGAGGTTAAGCCCGTTGGCAACAAGCTCATCTTCAAGGGCAGCGTGAAGTGCAGCTTCCTCTACCGCACTCCAGACGAGCTTATTTCCGAGGTGGAGTTTGAAAGCGGTTACTCGCAGATTATAGAGATAGACACGCCCTGTGCAGACCCCGTGGCGGAGCTGACGCTTATGCTCACCGGCGCGTATTTTGAGCTTGTGTCCTCAAGCGACGGCAGAAGCGTCAGCATGGAGCTGCACGCGCTGGCTCAGACCGTGTGCTGCGAGCGCATGGAGGTGTCCTACATAGCCGACGCATACAGCAATACAAATCCGATTGAGCTGACCATGCAGGAGCACGACGCGCTGTGTATCCGCCGCCAGACAGTTCTGCGCGAAAATCTGCGCGAGCTCTATGAGACTCCCTATCCGGTTCTGGAGGTGCTCGGTGCGCATACGATAGCGGGCATGGCCGAACGCACCGAGGATATGCTCAGGGTGCCGGTGTGCGTGTGCATGATTTACCGCTCGAACGACGGCTGCCTGCATTCCGGCAGAAAGAAATACGAGCTGTGCTTCCCGCTTACGCTTGAGGCCGATGAGTGCGTCATGATTTCTCCCGTGAGCATTTCGGATTTGTACCTGTCTCCTGCCTCCGGCGGAATAGAACTGCGTCTTCATGGCGAGGTGAATGTCTCGGTTATGAGTGCCTGCCGCTTTGAAACCGTCAGCGCGATAAGCTGTGAGGAGACCACGACGCTGGATAATTCAAAGCTGCCCTCTCTGGTGATAGTCCGCGCAGCCTGCGGAGACGATTTGTGGGCGCTTGCCAAGGAAAATTGCTCTACCATAGACCTTATCTGCAAGGTAAACGCCCTCGAGTCCGAGGAAGGAGCCTGGGAGAAGTACCTGCTCATCCCGAAAGTGAGATAACAAAATCAAAAAGCGGCTTTGCCGTTTTGCCGACACGTTCTGCGGGCCGCTTTTGCGGCCCGCTGTTTTTTGCCCCCGCGCGGACCCGCTTGTGCCATAAAGACACTATGCGTCCGGTTTTGACGATAATACCTCCGTCTCCGGCTGGGCCCTTGAGGCCGTAGGTCAGATGCAGGCTTCCGGCATCATGTCCGGCATCGGTGACAATAAATTCGACCACGCCGGCAGCTATACCCGCGAGCAGAGCATTATAACTGCCCTGCGTCTGTATAACGTCGTGAAATAACAAATCCATCATCCCCTCCAACCATCCTCTTCCCAGAGTCCCAAAAACGCAGCAACATATGCAACAATAAGTAAAAACAGTTTCTAAAGCCATGTCCCCCAAAAAAGATGGCCCCGCCGCATTTTTTGAGGGACAACCCTTGCCATGGCCACGCTTTTGTGGTAAAATATCTGAAATATCTTATAACACAAGGGGCTGTTAATAAATGTCAGGACATTCCAAGTGGCACAATATACAGAAAACCAAGGGTGCGGCGGACGCCAAGCGCGCGCAGACCTTCACAAAGATAGCGCGCGAGATGATAGTTGCCGTCAAGGAAGGCGGCAGCGGCGACCCGAACAACAATTCCCGTCTGGCGACGGTAATCGCCAAGGCCAAGGCGGCAAATATGCCCAACGACAATATCAAGCGCACCATTGACAAAGCGCTGGGCAGCGGCGACACCTCCAACTATGAGCGCATAAACTACGAGGGCTACGGTCCCAACGGCGTCGCCGTAATAGTCGAGGCCATGACCGACAACCGCAACCGTACCGCCTCGGAAATGCGCCATTACTTCGACAAGTATGGCGGAAACATGGGCGCGACCGGCTGTGTTTCCTGGTCGTTTGACCGCAAGGGCGTTATCATTATCGACAACGAGGATGGTGAACTTGACGAGGACACCGTCATGGAGGCCGCTCTTGAGGCCGGCGCCGACGATTTCGAGCCGGACGGCGAGATTTTCAATGTCTACACCCAGCCGGACAATGTAGCCGCCGTGGCCGAGGCGCTTACAAACGCGGGCTACAGTCTGCTGTCCGCACAGGCGGAGATGATTCCACAGAACGGGTATATCAAGCTCACCGACGAGGGCGACATCAAGAATATGCAGAAGATGCTCGACATGTTCGAGGACAATGATGACGTACAGCACGTCTACCACAACTGGGACAACGACGACTGATATCGGGCTTTTCATCAAGACGCAAACTGACCCTGCTCCGCTTCCCGGGGCAGGGTCATAGTGATAGATTTTGAAATGCAAAATGTGAAAGAGGTGCTTTGAAATGAAAACGCTTGTAGCCTATTTTTCTGCCAGCGGCATTACCGAGAGACTGGCAAAGACACTTGCCGGCGCGCTTGGCGCCGATTTGTTCGAGATAAAGCCAGAGGTGCCGTACACAAAGGCGGACCTGGACTGGATGGACCAGAAAAGCCGAAGCTCGCTTGAGATGAAGGATCCAGCGTCCCGCCCGGCGATTGATGGCGTTCCGGAAAATATGGAGCAGTACGACAGGGTTTTTGTCGGCTTCCCGATATGGTGGTACGTTGCCCCGACGATAGTCAACACCTTTCTGGAAAGTTGCGACCTTTCGGGCAAAACCGTGATACCTTTCGCGACCTCCGGAGGCAGCGGCATAGGCCAGACAAACGAAAAGCTCGAGCCGAGCTGCAGGGGCGCAAAGCTGCTCAATGGCAAGGTTTTCAAGGCGGGAGCCTTTGAAAACGAGCTGAAAGCCTGGGCAGAGGGGCTGTGAGATGAGGCGCTGGGAATACAAGGTTTTTACTGTTGCAACATCTGCCGCATTCACCACGAAGCAGTATGAGAAAACTGCGGAGGAATATGAGGCGCATCTCAACGAGCTTGGCAGCGAGGGCTGGGAGCTGGTCCAGCGAGCCGACGGATTTTTCTTCATGAAAAGAGAGCAGAGCTGACAGTCCGACGGGAGAATTTTCAGCGGCGGCGGCAAAAAAATACGGAGGTGAACAGCGCATGAAGCTGACGGTCAGAGATTGGGGCATATTGCCGGACGGCGGGAAGGCCCAGCTTATAACGCTCAGCGCGCCGGATGGCACGGCGGTCACGCTCTCAAACTACGGCGCGATAACGCAGTCAATCATGACGCGCGACAAAAATGGAATTCCAGACGACATTGTGCTTGGATACGACACCTTGGAAGAATATGTAGACGACGAGCTGTTTTTCGGTGCATGCGTGGGGAGGTACGCCAACCGGATAGGGGCCGCGGAGCTCCCACTTAGCGGCGAGGTCTGGCCACTGACGGCAAACGAGAACGGAAACACGCTGCATGGCGGCCTGGGCTTCCACAAAAAGCTTTGGGACTTCGAAAGCGACAGCGGCAGCGTTGTTCTGCGCCGTGTCAGCCCGCATCTTGAGGACGGTTTTCCGGGCGAGCTGAACATTGAAGTGCGCGTCACGCTCGGCGGCGGGCGTCTGCGCTTTGACTACACCGCGCGTAGCGACCGCGACACGGTTTGCAGCCTGACAAACCACAGCTATTTCAACCTCACCGGCATGGGCTCGGTCGGGGGACACATTTTGCAGATAAACGCCTCGCGCCTGACTCCGGTGGAC
>CATJWG010000163.1 GCA_949744165.1 uncultured Eubacteriales bacterium
CTGCGAAAGCCTTACACCGCGAATACTGATGACAACTGCGCCTCTATTTTTAATTGCAGTATTGATTTTTTTAATTGTACTATTCCCAGCCACACACCGTCAATTAGCAGTTCAGACAAATAATTTCTCCCGCCTGCAAAGCAGACATATGCTTTTGACTAAACAATGGGGAGGACAGCGGAGCGGTGCTCCCATATGAGATAAAAGGGCCTTCAAAAAGAGAAGGCCCTTCCCGCGATTTGATTCACTCCATGTCGTCCGCAGAGATGAGACCATAGCCTCCGCTCTTGCGGCGGTAGACCACAGAAAAGCTGTCCTCGTCGCTCTGGTTGAGGAAAGCAAAGAACTCGTGCTCAAGCAGATTCATCTGCAATATCGCTTCCTCCGGCGTCATGGGCTTGAGGGAGAAGCGCTTGGTCCGTATAATTTTGAATTCATCCAACTCGGGCTCCTCGGCCTGATCGGAGAGGGTGTACTCCTGGTGCATGTCCGAGAGCGCGCCCTCACGCAGACGCTTTTCCAAGCGTGTCTTGTTTTTGCGTATCTGGCGTTCAATCGCGCCGCATGCGGAGTCAATGGAGGCGTGCATGTCGTGTGTAAGCTCGCTGGCACGATAGAACATGCCGTTATTGTTGAGCGTGACTTCAACCCTGCAGCGTCCGCGCTCGATGCTGAAGGTAACGTTGGCCTCGCTTTCACTGCGGAAGAACTTGTCCAGTTTGCCGACCTTCTTCTCAGCATAGATCCGGATTTCGGGGTCGAGCTGCAGCTTCTTTTCTATAAAGTTGAATTTCATGCTGTTCACTCCTTTTCGGGTGTTTTTGGTATTGCTGGATATATTATACAATACTTTCAACAAATAATAAAGAAAAATCGCACGAAATAATATACAAAAACTGAAGTCAGATTTTTAACAGGACGGCACGGAGCATAAAACGTGGTTTGAATGTGCGCGGTATGCGTAACATTTAGTTAAAGCATTTAATGACTTTTCTAAAAAATCAATACTCCGCAGAGCCGTTACGGCTTTGCGGAGTATTTTCAGAGGCTATTCAATTTCATCGCTTACCGGTATAGCTTCGGGTTCGTCGGTTGTATTGTCGGAGCCGGACTGACTGTCGTCACGGTGAGTGCTGAAATCGTCGCAGGCCACGGTGCAGTTTGGCAGGGCATCGCGTATGGCGTCGATGTCCTCAAGCTGGATGTTATTTCCGTGGATATACAGCACCTGTAGATTTTTCAGCGTGTACAGCGGAGTCAGGTCGCTTATGCTGTTGTTGTCAAGATTGAGCATCGTCAGATTGACCAGGCCGCTGAGAGCGGAAATATCGATTATCTCATTGCCGTCGAGCTCGAGCGAGACAAGGGAGCGGCAATAGGCCAGTGCGGAGACGTCTCGTATGGTATTTGAGCCGAGGTGCAGCTCCTCAAGTGCTGTGCAGTTTGAAAGAGGGCTGATATCGGTGACGCTGTTATCGGTAAGGTCGAGCGAGCGAAGCTGCGTCATGCCGGACAGTGGGGTGAGGCGGCTTATGCTGTTCCCCCGCAGACCGAGAGTCTGAAGCTGTGTCAAATCCGATATCGGCTCGAGCGTGCTTATGGAGTTGTCCGTGAGCACAAGGGATTTCAGGGCCGTGAACTCCTCAAGTCCGTCAAGCTCCTCAACCCCGCAGGAGATGGCGCTGATGTTTTCTGCGTCAGACTTGAAGGTGAGGCTGCCAAAGCTGACGGTATAGAGCAAATCGTCCGATAGAATATTGCAGCCGGAGAGTTGTTTGCCGAGCTCGTCAACCTTGTTGGCGCTCAACTCCTTATTTTGCTCAAGGTCAAGCTGAGTGAGATTTTTCAGCTCCAAAAGAGAGTCGAGCGCACCGTCTATCATGCCCGTGTCGCGCAGGCTCAGCTGAGTCAGGTTTTCCAGACGGCCTATGGAGGTGAATCCGGAGATGGGGTTGCTGCTGAGGTCGAGCTCGGTAAGACCCGTAAGGTATATAAGAACGGTAACATCCTTAATTCTGTTCTCGTGTGCGTCAAGATAGCTGAGGTCCTCAAGCGTCATTAGGGGACGAAGGTCGTCAATTTCGTTTTCCGAGATATCCAACCAGACGAGCGACTGCAAATCCACTAAACTGGAGATATCAGTAATGCCGCAGTTGTGCAGGTCGAGACGCTGAAGGTCGACGCACCGTGACAGCGCAGACAGGTCCGTAATTGTTTCGCCGCTGAGGTCAAGCTCGGTGATGTCGGACTTAAAGGTTTTACTGCCGAGCGTGATGTCCTCAACCTCCTCAATGGCCTTGTCAGCATAGATGCTGCAGTTTGGCAACGCGTCCTGAAGCTCGGTGAGCTGGTCGTCGGTCACATCAATGTTCTTCATGCTCAGAGTCCTGAGCGAGGTCAGCGTGTAAAGAGGGGTAAAATCCGTGATGGGGTTCCCGTCGATATACAGATTTTTAAGCTTTGTCAGACCCTTGACGGGAGTCAGGTCCGTGATGCTGTTGCCGGACACCTGGAGAAAGGTCAGGTTTGTCAGCGATGACAGCTGGCTGAGCGAGATGAGCTTGTTGTCCGACAGGCTAAGACTCTCAAGCGAGCTCAGGCGGCCTATGTCGCTTAAATCGCTGTCAGTCAGGTCCATTTCCACGAGCACCAGAGAGGTTGAGTCGAGCGGAATGGCGCTACCGGCAATCTTGAATTCCTCGGGTTTTGTGTCGTCTTTCGCACCGTTTTTCTCGGCCTTGAGTTCTTCAAGACGGACTGAAATATCGTCATCTCCGGTTTTTGAGTAGCCGAGATAGAGCACCTGTATGGCCATATCGAGATTACCCTGCTGGTGGTAGACCTCGGACATGAGAAGGTAAGCTTCTGCCTTGGGGTCGGCTGAGATGGCTTTTTCAAGGCTTTGTAGCGCGGCATTATAGTTGCCCGCGAGAAAGGCTGTCTGCGCCTGGTCGTAGTATTTGTCATATTTACTGCCTCCGCATGAGCCGAGGGCAAGGCAGAGTATCAGCGCCAGGACGATAACCGCGGCGCCCGCGCCGCCGATAATGTACATTTTTTTGTTGTTTCTCATATCAGACCTCCGGGGAAAAAGCGCCGCATTTCAAGTGTGTGCGCGGCGAAGTAAAATCAAATATTTTTCAAAACCCCACATCAGAAGCCGGGATTTGATTTTCTATTATAATACATACGTTATGTAAAGTCAAATGCGTATCAAATTTGCATCGTTTGAGATTGAATCATGTCTGCGCTTGTAGTATAATTATTATAAAAATTCAAAAAACTCCAATAAAACCGTGGAAAGGCGTTTTATGGAAGTGCTGAAGATATGCTGTGCTGCCGCTGCGGCTGTGATTCTGCTGATGGAGCTGTTGGTGAAAAAGAATCTACCCGAGCTTTACAGCCGGATTGTTCTTCCATTGAACATAATATACAGCCTTATTATCTCTGCGTTTTGCGCAATATGCTGGTACGTCAATTATGAGGCTGCGGTTAGTGCGGTAAGCGAGTTTGGCAAATTTTTTGTAAATTTCATGGCTATAATCTTTACAATGAATGGAATACGTGGGGGGCTTGAAATATGGTTGCGTTGGAGGCGGGAGCGCGGGACAGACGAGGGGAGACACACGCAATGACAGACATACATATCCGTGCCGCGACCGTGAACGACGCCGCGGCGCTGCTGAAAATTTACGCGCCTTATGTCACGGACACGGCCATAAGCTTTGAGTATGAGGTCCCCAGCGTGGATAAATTCTGTTGCAGGATTGGCGCTGTGCTTGAGAAATATCCCTGGCTCGCCGCGGAACGGGACGGAGAACTGCTCGGTTACGCCTATACTCACCCATTCGTCGGCCGCGCGGCTTACGGCTGGACGGCGGAGACGTCAATCTATGTTCGCCGCGGGGAGACAAAGTCCGGACTGGGCCGCGCGCTGTACAGGACGCTCGAGGCGGTATCACGCGTGCAGAATATATACAGTCTTACGGCGTGCATTGGCTGGTGTGAGCGCGAGGACGAGCATCTGAACCGAAACAGTGTGGAATTTCACGCGCACATGGGCTATGGAATGTCGGGGCACTTCCACGATTGCGGCTATAAATTCGGGAAGTGGTACGACATGGTGTGGATGGAAAAGCAGCTTGCCCCGCGACCGGACGTGCCGCCGGAGGTAATACCCTTCCCGCGTCTGGACGGAGAGACTCTGCGCACGTGTGGGGTTGAAAAATAAAGAAAATTGGGGGGAGTAGGACTATGAAAAAGAAGATACGTTATCACATTGAGCCAAACGGTGCGCTTACCCGCGTGGCTGTGTGCTTTATGGCGCTGTCGATGGCCCTGCGAGCGGTCTGGTGCCTGCTGTGGCCGGAGGAGGTTTCTGCCGCGGGGATGACTGTACACGCGCTTTTGCCGTTGTGCGCCTGCGCGCTTTTTATCGTGTGCCTGCTTCTGTTCGGACGGCGCGCGCTGTGGGTCAGCTTCATTCCCGCAGCCGCGGGGGTTGTGTTTTTCATCCTCAAGGCCACCGCCTTTGTCTGGTGGCAACGAATTTTATGCACTCTGCTGTACCTGCTCGTGGCGGGGCTGTACGGCGCTGCGGTGTTTTCGGTTATGCCGGTAAGGAAGCTTCTTGTGCCGCTGTTTGCGCTGCCGCTCATTTTTCATATCTTTGTACAGGATATGATATTGCAGCGTGAGATAATGACCGCGTCTCTCTGGCTTCAGGAAGGCTCGGTGCTGTGCATCATGGCGGGGCTTCTGTTTGTGGCCATGGCTATGCGCGGGGAGGAAAAGCCCCTGTCGCGCCGAGCACAGCGGGCACAGGCGCGTCAGGCCCGCGAGCAGGCGCGCGCTGCGGACGAGGCGGCCGCTCGTGAACAGCAGGACACGGAGCGATAAAGCACAGCGGGCGCTTGTTTATGCTTGGAAGCGCCCGCCGATTTTTGGGAAAATCAAACGCAGGCTATTGACGCGCGTCGTGTGAGATGTTATGCTTATGATATTGTTGAAGTGGGAGGTGCGCTGTATGGACGAGGAGCTTGCCTGTGGAAAATTCATAAAGCGTATAAGCGAGGAATTGCGTAAAAACGCTAATAACACTATGCGCTCACAAAACATGACAATGGCACAGCTTGAGGCATTGATGGAGTTGAACCGCGCGCCGGAAAAGCAGCTTTCCTTAAAAGAGCTCGAGCAGAATCTGCACGTGGCGCAATCTACGGCGGCGGGAATTGTTGTGCGATTAGAGCAGAAGGGCTTTGCGCGGAGTTTTGGCGACGCGTCGGACAGACGGGTGAAGCTTGTGGGCATAACTTCCGCAGGCGCCGAGTGCGCTGCGGCTGCGCAGAAAGATATGCTCGCGGTAGAGGACCGGCTGTTCTCCGGACTTACACGGACGGAGCGGAATATTTTTCGGGCCCTGCTGGAAAAAATATGCGGCGGCTTGAGCTGACGAAATAAACCTCGTGTGCAGGCGGGACATCGTAAAAAACAGGTACAGGTAAGGAACACTGCGCTTGAAAATTTAAGGCCATGACGCAGGGGATGGCAGATGGCCGGTTTTGCAATGCCTTTGCATAGCAAAATAACCGCCAACAAGGCGGCAATTTTTTGCAGAAAACAAAAGCGAGCGATTGAAAGCTTGAATTTGATTGCCCGCCAATGATTAAAGGAGAAAGTGATATAGTGAACAATAAAAACGCGGAAAATATATTTGTAAATATTTCGGTGCCAAAGGCGGTGTTGAAAAACACCCTTCCCGCCATGGCGGCGATGCTCATGGTACTGGTGTACAACTTGGCGGACACTTTCTTTATCGGCAGAACACACAGCGACATTTTGGTGGCGGCGGTTTCACTGGCTACGCCGGTGTTTCTTATTTTTATGGCCTTTGGAACGGTGTTCGGAATTGGCGGGACATCGGTTATTTCCCGTGCTTTAGGCAGGGGAGAGCCTGAGTATGCGAAGAAGGTGTGCTCATTCTGCATGTGGAGCTGCGTCGTTGTGGGAGCTGTGTTGTCGGCCGTTTTTCTGATTTTCATGGACGGTATACTCAAACTCATCGGCGCGAGCATCGACACATGGGCGCCGGCAAAGACGTATCTGATAATTGTGTCCTGCGGTGGGCCGTTTGTGCTCGTCTCAAACTGTTATTCCAACATTATACGGGCGGAGGGACAACCGGGCAAGGCGATGATGGGACAGGTGCTTGGCAATCTGCTCAACATTGTGCTCGACCCGATAATGATTCTAACTTTTAACTGGGGCATAGCCGGCGCCGCTGTCGCGACGGTTATCGGAAACGCGGCTGGCGCGGTGTACTACATCCTGTATTTCCTGCGCGGACAGTCTACTCTGAGCATCCGCCCGCGGGACTTTGAAGTAAAAAACGGAATCTGCTCCGGAGTGCTGTCAATCGGCGTTCCGGCCTCGCTCGGCTCGCTGATGATGAGCCTGTCTCAGATTGTCGTAAACGCGCGGATGGCAGGCTATGACGACATGGCGCTGGCGGGAATCGGCGTGGCCATGAAAGTGACGATGATTACCTGCATGGTATGTATCGGTTTCGGCCAGGGCATACAGCCTCTGCTGGGCTTCTGCGTGGGAGCGCGCCTGTGGGAGCGGTTCAAAAAGATTATGCGCTTTTCTCTGGTGTTCGCGCTGTGTCTCGGCACGGTGATGACAATTTTGTGCTATCTGCTGCGCCGTCAGATGGTCGGCGTGTTTCTCACTCAGCCGGACGCATTTGACTATGCGGTGCTATTTACGAACATTCTGCTTACTACCAGCTTTCTGTTTGGCGTGTTTTTTGTGCTCATCAACGCTCTTCAGGCTATGGGAGCGGCGGCACAGGCGCTTATTACCAACCTGAGCCGGCAGGGGCTGATATACATCCCTGCGCTGTTCATCCTCCAGGCGGCATTTGGCGTGACCGGTCTGGTCTGGGCCCAGCCGGCGGCCGACCTGCTCTCCACCGCTCTTGTAGGGGCGCTATACATTTGGACCTCACGCGTGATGATGGGAGATAACACAAATAGGACCTTTTGACTATTGCAATTCCGACGAAAATTCCTTATTATAGAGATGGTATGAGGATAATATTGACGAACAAGCCAAAACAGAACGCAAGGAGGCCGATTACATGGATAAAACGAAAATGGTCAGGGTCATTGTGGACGGAAAGGAGTATTCCTACCCCGCAGGCACGTCGTACAGGGCGTTAGCCGCTGATTTTCAGGACCGCTATGAGTACGACATCCTGCTCGCCGACAGGGACAACAAGCTCTGCGAGCTGCATAAAACTCTGGACAGAGACTGCACACTCCGCTTTATAACGGCCGCAGATAAGCCGGGCAAGCAGACCTATGAGCGCAGCGCGGTGTTTGTCATGCTCAAGGCCTTTTACGACACGGTGGGCCGCGAGCGGATTGAGCGCCTTTCCGTGGAGTATTCCATCAGCAACGCGCTGTTTATCCAGGCCAGCGGCGATTTCAAGCTTGACAAGGAGCTGCTGGAAAAGGTGGAGGCGCGTATGCGTGAGCTGTCCGAGGCGAAGCTACCGATTAAAAAGTCGGCGCTGAGCACCGAGGATGCCGCCGAGCTGTTTGAGAAGGAGGGGCTTCACTACAAGGCCCAGCTTCTGGGCTTTCGCATAAACTCCCATGTCAACATCTACACGCTCGACGGCTTTGCCAATTATTTCTACGGCTACATGGTCCCCGATACGGGCTATGTGAGGGTTTTCGCGCTGGAGCTGTTTGAAAGCGGCTTTGTCCTGCGCCTGCCGGGTCAGGAGGACCCGAGCGTTGTCGGACCATTCCGGCCGTCGTACAAGGTGTTCCGCGAGCTGTATGACTCGTCGCTGCGATCCGAGGCGCTGGGCGCGGCGAATGTTGCGGGACTGAACACGGCGATATCCCACGGTGGCGCGCGCCAGATAATCCTGGCGAACGAGGCGATGATGGAAAAGAAGATAGGCGACATCGCCGAGGAAATTGCAAAGCGCCGCGATGTGCGCTTTGTCATGATAGCCGGACCATCCTCATCGGGTAAAACGACGTTTTCCCACCGCCTGTCCACCCAGCTTATCGCCTGTGGCCTGCGTCCCCACGCCATAGCCACGGACAACTACTTCAAAAACCGCGACGATACCCCGCGCGACGAAAAGGGCGAGTACGATTTTGAGTGCCTTGAGGCCATGGACGTCGAGGGCTTCAACCGGGATATGACGCGCCTGCTGCACGGCGAGCGCGTTGAGCTGCCGCAGTACAATTTCAAGAAAGGGATGCGCGAATACAACGGGAATTTCCTTCAGCTTGGCCCCGACGACGTGCTGGTTATCGAGGGCATACACTGCCTCAACGACGAGTTTTCCCATTCCCTCCCGCGCGAGAGTAAGTATAAGGTGTACATAAGCTGCCTGACCACGATAAACATAGACGCGCACAACCGTATTCCGACGACGGACGCGCGCCTTCTTCGGCGCATAGAGCGCGACGCGCGCACCCGCGGCTACGGCGCGCAGGCGACGATAAAGATGTGGCCCTCCGTGCGCCGCGGTGAGGAGAGGAATATTTTTCCCTTCCAGGACAGCGCGGATGTAATCTTCAACTCGGCGCTTGTCTATGAGACCTCACTGCTCAAGCCCTATGTCCAGCCGCTGCTGTTTGGCATCCCGCGCGACTGTCCGGAGTACACGGAGGCCAAGCGGCTGCTGAAATTCCTCAATTACTTCCTGCCGATTCCCTCTGACGACGTGCCGAAAACGTCGCTCATGCGTGAGTTCATCGGCGGCGGGTGCTATCATGCCTGAATAATACCTGACTGCGGCACATCGCCCTGCCGCTTAATAGGGCAGGGCGATGTGTAAGACTCACTTGGTGAGCCGTCAAAAAACATTGACAGGATTCGACAAATAGTCTAAAATAAAAAATGCCCCTGTAGAGGGGTAAGGGTGTCGCTGCGATTGCGGTTGGCCACTTCCCTGTGAAGGGAGGTGATGCTGATGGGAAACGGGCGCTGGACGAAAGTCCTGCGTTTTGC
>CATJWG010000164.1 GCA_949744165.1 uncultured Eubacteriales bacterium
CGGCGGTGTCCGCGCTGATATCGCCGCAGGCGACATCACCTATGAGAGCATTATCAACGTCCATCCTTTCGGCAACGAGGCCTGCCTGGTGGAGACCACCGGACAGAAGATTCTCGACGCGCTGGAGTTTGGCTCCCGCAACGTGCCCGAGGAGAACGGCGGATTCCTTCAGGTTTCCGGTATAAGCTACACCATCGACCAGTCCATCCCGTCCTCCGTCGTGATGAACGACGAGCAGGAGTTCGTAAAGGTTGACGGCGCTTACCGCGTCAGCAACGTCATGGTCGGCGGCGAGCCACTGGACGTGAATAAGACCTACACGCTGGCTTCTCACAACTACATGCTCAAGAGCGGCGGCGACGGCTTTGTGATGTTTAAGAACGACAAGCTGCTCAAGGACAGCGTGATGATAGACAATGCTGTGCTCATCAACTACATTGTTGAGGAGCTGGGTGGCAATGTCACCGCCGAGCAGTATGGCAAGGCGGCAGGGCGCATCACGGTTGTCGGCGAGTCTGCGCAGCCGGAGCCTGAGCCCGCTCCGGAGCCGGTGGCGCCAGTGGAGCCGCAGCCGGAGCCTGTAGCTCCTGTGGAGCCGGAGAAGCCGGCGGTTTCCACAGGCATCTACACCGTTCAGCCCGGTGATTATCTGGGCAAGATAGCGGCAAAGATATACGGCGACGGCTCAAAGTGGGTTGACATCTATAAGGCCAACCCCGGCACGATAAGCAATCCCAACGAAATCTGGGTCGGGCAGATTCTGGTTATTCCCGCGGCGTAAAGCACCGCATGTAATAGCGTTATTAAATTAAGCTAAACCGGCATAGCCTTTGGGCTATGCCGGTTTTCTGCGTGTCAAAAAACAATGTGAGGAAATATTAGCGCTCCGGCATGTGTTTTCTGGACCCAGGGGCGGTCAGGTGGCATATCTGAGTGTTTTTATACTCGCGGTATTTCCCCGCCTTAAAGACCAGAGCCACTGAGAGGCAGGCCCTGCTTCTGTTTTTTTTGCGGGAAACGCCCCAGGTCATCGCCGCTGGTAAAAATTTTATATGAGGTCCGTGCGCTGGCGCTGCTTATTTTTCATGCCAGATCAGGGAAAGCTTTCCGGAAGTGCGCTTAAATTCCCATAGCAGAGAATACCCCCTGCTTTCGCCGGGGCTGACACTTCCGGAGGAGAGGCAAGGGTCAAGACTCAGAAGCCTATTATGCCCTTTGTCCAGCAGATATACGTGAGCTTCGCCCGCTGAAATCTGAGCGTCGAGATGAAATTCATAGGTTCGGCCACCGTCAAGCCGCAGCGTATGTCTGGCCCATCCGGAGCAGCCGCTGACGGTAACATTAGCGGCGCTTTTTGAGCTGCGGAAGATAAATAAAGCGGCGGCAATGCATTTTACCGTTGCGATTCCGCTGCGGTAAAGCGAGTAAGCCGCAAGGCAGGAAGCCGCCGCGAGTATCAGAGAACAAAGCCATATTTTCAACTCCTGCTCACTCCCTGCTTATGTATTGCATTTATATTATACAGCATGGAGAAAACCGCCGCAATCATATTTGACAAAGTGGGCGCGGCATGGTATCATTAACCAGATATTACAGAGAAAAAGGGCGCAACAAAGCTTGCGCCGGCTTATGCGGAGGTTGTCAAGATGGCTGATTCTAAAATCACAGCCGAACAGGCTCTTCACAGACTTATGGAGGGCAACAGAAAATTCTGCTCCGAGCATTATGACGTACATCCCACGGTAAAGGAGATAGAGTCTCTTGTGGACGGACAGCATCCTTACGCGGCGATTGTATCCTGCTCAGACTCGCGTGTGCCGCCAAACGAGGTGTTCGATTGCGATTTGGGTGAAATATTCGTTGTGCGCACTGCCGGAAACGTGGTGTCCGACTTTGAGCTGGGCAGCATAGAGTACGCCGTGGAACATCTTGGCACTCCGCTTATCATGGTTCTGGGTCACAATAATTGCGGCGCGGTTGCCGGCGCTTATGAGTGGACAGGAGGTAAGGGGGCACTTGCCTCAATAATGGAGGAGGTAATGCCCTCCGTTGCCCGCGCAAGAGAGAAAGCGTCGAACATGGAGGAAATAATCTCGCTTGCAGAGATTTATAATATAGATAACAGCGTCAATCGACTGATGGAAAGTGAAATTTTGAGGAATATGCCGGCGGGTTCGATAGTAGGAGCAAAGTACGACATACATTCCGGCGCGGTTGAGCTTTTGTGATAACTCGCGTCAGCGTTCAGCAAAACAGCGGAAGCTTTTGCCGCCGCTGATATATGCGGGCATGATGGAATTGGCAGACGCGCAGGATTTAGGTTCCTGTCACCTTGGTGTAAGGATTTTAGTTCCTGACATGCTTTATTGATTTCTTTGGTAAAGACATGGAGGCTCCTGTTTTTATAAAAGCGGGATGAGCGAGAAGCTCCAGCACGGAACCCTCGCCGTGAAAAACAGAGGGTAAAAATAGCGGCAGGCTGACCTGCCGCTGATATATGCGGGCATGATGGAATTGGCAGACATGCGAGATTTAGGTTCTCGTGCAGCGATGCGTTGGGGTTCGAGTCCCCATGCCCGCACCACGTCGCCGCGGACGTCATAGCGTTCGCGGCGATTTTTTTCAAAAGTCGCCTCTCGCTCACAGGGTAAAAAGATAACCATATTTTATACTTACAGGAGGGATTTTTTGATGGGAAAACAAGTGCGACGGATAGGAGTATTTACAAGTGGGGGCGACGCCCCCGGGATGAACGCGGCCATTCGTTCGGTTGTGCGCAGCGCACTTCACATGGGCATCGAGTGCGTGGGAATCCGCAGGGGATATCATGGCCTTATTAACGGGGATATTATCCCACTGAATTTCGAGAGCGTCAGCGGCATGGCGCGCAGGGGAGGAACAATGCTCTACTCCGCCCGCAGCGAGGACTTTAAGGCCAGGCAGGGACAGGAGCGCGCCATTGCGACCTGCAAGCTGCTGGGGCTGGACGCACCGGTTGGCATTGGGGGCGACGGCTCCTTCCGTGGTCTGCTGACTTTGGCAAAGCAGGGGCTGTCCGTTATCGGAATTCCCGGCACTATAGACAATGATATCGCCTGCTCCACCTACACCATAGGCTTTGACAGCGCATGCAACACGGCGCTGGAGTGTATAGACAAGCTGCGGGATACCATGCAGTCCCATGAGCGCTGCTCGGTGGTGGAGGTTATGGGCCGTCACGCCGGGCATCTGGCGCTGGAGGTGGGCGTGGCCTGCGGCGCAACCGCGGTTCTGGTGCCTGAGCATGAGGTGGACTATGAGCGGGATTTAATCGAGCCTATCCGCCAGCTCCGTCTGGGCGGGCACACGCACTACATGGTCATCGTGGCCGAGGGCGTGTGCAGCGCTTATGAGGTGGCAAAGCGGATTCATGAGGAGACAACGGTGGATACCCGCGTGACCGTGCTCGGCCACATCCAGCGCGGCGGCAAGCCGTCCTCCAGAGACCGAACGGCGGCAACCTACATGGGATACAAGGCCGTCAGCCTGCTCGCGGAAGGGAAGAGCTGCCGGGTAGTCGCCATGCAGAACGAGAAATATGTGGATTTCGACATTGAGGAAGCGCTGAACATGACGAAGGGCCTGGATGAGCAGACATACACAGTGATGCGCGCTCTGTCTGGCCGGAAATAAGCGCGCCGCTGCCGTCAGATTACATAAATTGACCTTTCCCTGCACAAGAGGACTGTCTGGTAACGGCCCAGCAGGAACATGAAATTAACATGAAAAAAGCGCCGGAGAGCTGTATCGGACAGCCCCCAGCGCTTTTTTATGCACGCATTGACATAGCTTTTTGACAATATCGGAGTGAAAGCCTTGCGCAAAACGTAGAAATGAGAGCGGGGTATGCTTAATCTCATTTTTCTCGGAACACCCACTCGCGCTGTATCACAAAGCTTGCGCAGAACAGCACGGTGTCCACGCAGAACTTCAGCGCAGTGGCCAGCAGGGCGCTGCCGGCGGCCAGGCGTCCGAGAAGCGTGACCAGCAGCGCGGAGACAAGCATCTGCGGAAGGCACAGGCAATAATATCGCAGCAGGGCGCGGCGGTAACTTCCTCCACTGGCGAAAACGAGCTTTTTGTTCATGTTGAAGTTATAAAATGATGAGACGGCGCGGGCCATCGCCGTGGCGGCCAGAATCGTGAGCTTCCCATGCGGCAGCAGCCGCAGCGCGAGATAGAAAACGCCGAGATCCAGCGCGCAGGAGGACAGGGACGAGGCCATGAAAACAAGGATAAGCCGCAGTATTTTCAGGCTGTCAACAATCGGGCGGAAGTGCGTGCCCTCGTTTTTGCCGTCGTAGACGGTCTGGATTTTAACCTCGGAGAAGCCTATGCTGCGGCGCTTCATCTCAAGGAGCATGTTCGTCTCGTACTCGAAGCGCTCACCGCGTATGCCGCAGAAGGGGGACAAAAACTGCCGCGGAATTGCGCGCAGTCCGGTCTGCGTGTCGGACAGGCGCAGTCCGCAGCCGAGCAGAAGCAGCCGGCGCGTGAATTTGTTGCCGGAACGGCTTTTCGGTGGTACGTTCGGCGCGTCGAAGTCGCGGCAGCCTAAAATCACTTTGTCATCCTGTGCGAGCATCTCCTCGGCACATGTGAGAATGTCCGCGGTGAGATGCTGGCCGTCGCCGTCTATGGTAACGGCGCCGCGGGAGCCGGGGCGGTTTTGCAGTATGTACTCAAAGGCGGTTTTCAGCGCGCGGCCCTTGCCGCGGTTGCGCTCGTGCGTCAGCACCGTGACGGCGGCGTTTTCCGCGGCGCGTTCAAAATAGTGCAGGCGCTCGGGTGAGCTGCCGTCGTTGACAATCAGGATATCCTCAAAGCCGGCGGAGGTCAGTCCGTCCACTACCGCCAGAAATTTTTCGTCAGGGTCCAGGGAGGGCAGCACGACAGTGACCTGTGTTTGCGCGTTTTCCATGGCAAAGTCCTCAAAACAGTTCTATTTCCGCCACTCGCCAGCCGCGGTCGGTCTGGGTGAGGACGATTTTCATGTTGTTGTCGGTCTGCGTACCGGCGGTGATGAGCTTGTAGCTTGCCTCAAGTGTGGCGGCACAGCCGTAGTATTGCAGGGAGCCGACGCTCAGGTCCGAAATGTAGCCGGTGACTCCGTGTACCCAGCTCAGGCCGTCCATGGCTGCGAGCATACGCTGGTAAAGAGCGCCGTTATACACCATGTAGCCCGTGACGGTGCCGGGGCCGCTCGCGGCGTTGGAGGTATAGGAAATATAGGCGCGCACGAAGTCCTCGGCGTATTTATGGAGCTGCTCGGACAGCTCAGTGTCAGGACACATCTGCGTGACCGTAAACACGTTGGGGACGGACTCGTCCTCGCTCAGCCAGTAGTCGCCGGAGTCGTCCGGAAGGTCCGCCCGCGGGACAGAAAAGGCCGTGAAGCTGTAGCGGGCGCAGCTGGGCAGCTCGGCAAGCTCGTCGGCGTAGGGAGCGAGTTCCTCGGGAACGGCCCAGCTCACGGCGCAGTTTTCCGCATTGAGGGTCACGCCGTTTACGGCGACGGTGGCCTCGGCCGGGGCGGTCACTGTGTATTCCTGTGCAAAGCCGTCGAAATCAAACTCGGCGCGGTTGGCGAACCAGTAGTCAAAGCCAAAGGATAGCGGACCTCCGGAATAGGAGCGGAAATACACCCGACCAAGCTCCTGTCTGTCAAGGCGCACGCTGTAAACGGGGGCGTCGGACGAGTATTCCTGCGGGGATTTGCGCCAGGTCAGTTCTCCATCGTCCACGGCAGAGTGCAGGGCCGCAGCGATGTCCTCAGCGGACTCAAACGCGGACTCGTGCGCGGCGGCGAAGCGGTCAATCTCGCGATTTATAGCATTGTCCAGCTCATCTTCCATGTAGCTGTCCATCACGCCGTCAACGCGGGAGAACTCATAGGCCGCGATGTACTGCCAGAACAGGAACAGGCCTGCGAAAATCAGAAGGAGGACTATTACCGCGTAGATAAAAAGACCGAGAACAAAGTTGCGTTTTCTCATTCGTGCGCCTCCTTTGCAACCAGAAATGCGGTGGGTATGCGCCGGTCGCCGATGAGTGAGGCGCTGGAGTTGACGTATTCGCCGTTGAACCACAGGTTGGAGGAGGAGCCGCCGTCAAGGTTGCAGGCGTTCACCGCTCCATATTGCAGCATTATGTCGGACAAATCGGCGTAGGTCGCGCCGAGACTGCGGGCCTGACGTCCCTCAATAACCAGCAGGAGCACCGCGCCGTCAGCCCGCTGGCCAATCGCGGTGCGTGGGTTGACGCCGGACAGAAGCGTGTCGGAACTGACCGGCTCGCCGTTGGACACCAGCACGGGGCCGAAGGAGCAGCCGAAGCGGATATCGCGCTCGCGCGCGTCGGCGGGCGTAAGCTGGCCGGCGTGGAGGATATAATCGCCGTCAAAGCCGACGAAGGGATAGCTTATGCCCTCGCCGGCATAAAAAATCTCGCCGTCAACTATGGTCATGCCTATTGGGACGCCGCCGGTGCCCTTGCCGTCAACATCCTCGAAGCCTCCGCCGTTTACGCCGGCAACGCAGTCGTATTTCTCGGCCATCTGACGGACCGTCAGACCGTCGGCGCCGAAGCGGGACGGGGAACCGAAGGTCATGCGAGTGGGGTCGAGCACTACCATCATGTAGCCGAGGTAGCCGGGGCCGGAGACATTGGTTAGAATAATCCCGTCACCGTCGGCGTCGGTCAGGCCGTAATCGTTTGCAGTATCGTGTTCGCCTTCCGAAGCGCCTATCTGGACAAGGGAGGTGTCAGTATCATCGGGCTCGGCGGCGGCTGTTCCGGAGCTCTCAATCGCGGCAATCTCCTCGGGAGTAAAGAACCAATCGGCCAGAAAGTAAGCTGCGCTGGTTTCGCGCACGCTCATGACAAAAAGGCGCTGTGCCGTGGGCGATGGGCCGCGGGCGAGAACGAACATCACGCCATAGGCCGCGAAAAGAACGAGAAATACCGTAACGAGAAGCACTGCGAGAAAGCGAAGGAAAAAGCGGCGGACAGGCCGCTCAAGCACGGCGGCGTGCGCTCCGCGGCGGAGCAGAGGCTTTTGAGGAGCTTCGTCGGCCGGAACGGCAGGCTCATCGTCGAGCGTTGAGGTCGGTTGGTTGGTTTCCATGGCTGTGCTCCTTTCTGTTTATTGTCGAACACTGCCTAAATATACCACAAAACGGATTGTATTCGCAAGTTTTTTTGACCTGCGTGCGGCAGTTGTTCACAATTTTTAGCTTGTTTTGGTCGGATGCAGCGTTTATAATAAGCATTTAAGAATAGAAAAGACCTGTTTTTCATGCTTTCCGGGGAGGTACCGGCTTTGGAGGAAACGAAGAAGATATCGCGTGCGAGAGAACTTTTCCGGCAGTGCGCGCCGCTGGCGGCGCTGTGGCTGGGCTGCCTGTTATATCTGGAGGTACTGCTGCACATTGTGCTGTTCGGCAAATTCTCGACATGGTTTTTATATGCTGTGGGCTTCTCAGCTGCCGCGGCCTGTGTGCTTGCGTTTGTGACGGGGCTGCTCGCGCGGCGGGGCAACGGGCGGATATGCACGCTTATTATTTGCCTTTTGTGCCTTATGTACGCATCTGAGATGACGTATAATTTTGTATTTGGGACGATGTATTCGCTGTCGATGGTTTCGCTGGGGGCGGGAGCGGTAGTGAGCTTCTGGCGGGAGCTTGTCAGCACTATATGGGAGCATCTGCCGGTGTTGCTTTTGTGCTTCGCGCCGGTTTTGGCTGTGTGTCTGCTGCGTAAATTCTCGGGGTGCATTTTTGACGGAGGAGGCAAAGCGTGGCGGTTGTGGCTGCTTGCGGCGGCCGCCGCAGTGCATGGACTTTTGCTGCTGTGTCTGCTTGTGGGCGGAACGGGGACTTTTACGCCATACGGGATATACCACGGCGGAGACACCCCGACGGGCCGCTCGGCGGGGTGCTTTGGACTGATGACGACATTCCGGCTGGAATTTCAGAATATGTTCACCGATGAGCAGACGCTGTACTACACGGTGGAGCCGGAGCCGGTTCAGACGCCTAAGCCGAGCGCGGCGGTTTCAGCGGCCGAGGAGGAACCGGAGCCGGTGGAATATGGCTACAACGTGCTGGAGATTGATTTTGACGCACTGTCGGCTTCAACGCAGGATGAGCGTCTGAAAAGGCTCAACGACTACTGCTCACAGCTCACAGGTACGAAGAAGAACGAATACACAGGTATGCTCAGCGACTACAACCTAATTGTGCTGTGCGCGGAATCGTTTTCAACGGCGGCGCTGGACGAAGAGCTGACACCCACGCTATGGCGTATGGCGCACGAGGGCTTTGTATTTAAAAACTACTTCAACACCTACCCGAACACCACCACAGACGGAGAATATTCGCTGTGCCAGGGACTTATGCCAGACAGCAGCAGGGGCAAAACAGCGCCGAGCTTTTATGCCTCCCGAAACAGCTATCTGCCGATGTGCCTTGGAAATATTTTCAGGGAGCAGCGCGGAATTGAGAGCTTCGGCTACCACAACTATTTCGGGGACTATTACGGGAGGGCGTTCACGCACCCGAATATGGGTTACCGGATGAAGTTTGCAGGCTCGGGGATGCAGTTTTCCACAAGCTGGCCGAGCTCGGACCTGGAAATGATGGAGCAGTCGGTGGGCGACTATATGGGACAGGGGCAGTTCAATGTATATTATATGACCTTTTCGGGGCATTACAAATACGACCTGAACAACCCGATGGCGGTGAGAAATTACGACGCGGTGCGGGATTTGCCGTACAGTGAGGCGGGAAAGTGCTACTTGGCCTGCAACATTGAGCTTGACAAGGCGATGGAGTACCTTATGCGGCAGCTTGAGGACGCAGGGGTGGCTGAGCGCACGGCGATTATACTGGCGGGGGACCACTTCCCGTATGGGCTGACCACGGAGCAGTACAGCGAGCTTATCGGGCGGGAGGCGGACTTCTTCGAGCTTTACAGAGACCCGCTGATATTCTGGGTCGGGGGTCTGGACGAGCCGGTTGAGGTGGACGAATACTGTTGCAATGTGGACATTCTGCCGACGGTGCTCAACCTATGGGGCTTTGATTTCGACTCGCGCCTGCTGGCGGGGACGGACGTTTTTTCTGACGGCACGCATGTGGCGATGCTTGCGGACCGCAGCTTTGCCACGGACAGGGTGCAGTTTAACGCCTCGACGGGCGAAGCGGTCTGGCAGGACGGCGCAGAGCAGTCGGACAGCTATCTTGAGAACATGCTCGGGATGGTGCAAAACCGGTTTTCGGTTTCAACGGACATTCTCAATGCGGCCTACTACAACTTCATATTCGGCAAGGGCTCGGTGTATGTGAGCAGCGAGGGCTGGATTGACGAGGATGTGTGGAACGGTACGGCTGCGGGCGAGGAGCAGCCAGCTGAGCCGGAGGGCGGAGACGGGCAGAACGGCGATGGACAGGAGCAGACCGGAGAGGCGGTGGAGGACGGAGATGATGGACATACGGCGACTGAGGAGCAGACACCTCCGGAGGTTCAGCCGGCTGCGCCGCCGGCCCAGGGGCCGGCGTGGCCCGATGACGACGCGCAGCAGGATGAAACGCAGGACGGGAAGCGCCAGGCTGAACAGGCGCCGGCCGGTGCGGCTTTTTAAGTGAATTTTTGATTTTCCCCGCGGATTTTTGGGTCCGCGGGGGATTTTTTTATTTTTGTTGCATTTGTTGCTGCGTTTTTTTGCGTGAATGGGGCCAAGGGGTGAGGAAGGAAAAGGAGGTGAGGAATATGGAAATCAAGCGGGGAACGACGCCGGTGCTGGCGCTGCGCTTCAGGGGATTGGACAGGGACGCGGCGGTTGAGGAGGTGGAGTTTTTATTCAAACAGGAGTGCGGAGGCAGTGCGAGGGAGCTGGTACGGAAAAGCTGGCCGGGGGAGGTCCGGCGCACGGAGCAGGGCGTTTACAGAGTGCCCTTGACTCAGGAGGAGACAAGACGCTTTCAGGCAGGGAGGTACATGTACATGGACGCACGAATTTTGCTGGCCGGAGGGGCGGTCGCGGCGGCGCCGGTGGCCGCGGTGATGGTCCGGCCGACGCTGTTTGAGGAGGCGCAGGCATGAGGCTGACTGACAAAACGGCGGCAGGGCCCGAACTTGAGCTCGAGCTTGAGGGAAGGGTCGAGATAAATACGCTGACGGCCGACGCGGCGGACATGGTGCACGCAGTTGTGGAACAGGCGCTGTCGAGGCTGGAGCACGGGGCGCTGCCGGGGCGCGGAGAGCAGGGGCAGCACCCTGTCGCGGCCATAGAGGGACTGGAAGGAGAGCTGGCGCGGATTCCCGAGCCGGCGGAGGCGCTGACAAATTTTGAATTGGAGGAGATTTTGAAATGAGTAAATTTTTGGACGAAAATGGACTGCTGTATATGTGGGGAAAGCTCAAGACAGCGCTTGCGGGAAAGGTAGACAGGGCCGAGGGCAAGGGGCTGAGCGCGAACGACTACACCGATGAGGACAGGGAAAAGCTCGCCGCGCTGGAGAACTATACCCTGCCCGCGGCAAGCGCGGAAACGCTTGGCGGTGTAAAGGTGGGAGCGGGACTGGCGGTGACGGACGGCGTGCTGTCGGCCGTGGCCGGCGCGGTGGACTGGTCGAATGTTCAGAACAAGCCGGACGTGGCGCTCAAAAGCGATTTAGCGAGCCTTTACCGATTTAAGGGAAGCGTGACAAATTTTGCGGCGCTGCCGGCGGAGGGAAATGTCGCGGGCGACGTTTGGAACGTCGAGGCTACGGGGATGAACTACGCATGGACGGGCGAGAGCTGGGATGCGCTGGGCCAGGCGTTTGAGATTCAGAGTATCACCAACGCGGAGATTGACGCGGTTATGAGCGGGGAGTGATTTTAAGTGGGATTTTTGGACAGCGCAGGGCTGGCGCATTTATGCGGCAGGCTTCGCGCGGCGCTGGAGGGAAAGCAGGACAGGCTTTCCGGGCAGGAGGGACAGCTTGTGGGCTTTGATACTCTGGGCAGGGCCGAGGCGGTGGACATGGAATTTGTGACAGCACGTCAGCTTGACGCTGCGATTGCCGCGGCGGTTAAGGGAGCGATGGAGGGCGATTACTGATGGGGCTCGTGGAGCTGTTTTCGGAGATTGCGGCGGCAATACGCGAGCGGGAGGGCTCAACGGGGAAGGTTAATGCGGCAAGCTTTCCGGCGAGGATACGGGCCCTGCCGCGCAGCAGCGGAATTGAGCTGAAGGCTCTGCGCATCGTGACGCAGCCGACGAAAAAGACGTATTCGGGCAACTGCTTTGCTGCGGAGGCGTTCGCGCCCGCGGGCATGACGATGCAGGCTACGGTGGGAGACGGGAGCAAAAGCTTTACCTTTCCGGTGACGACGGGTCAGGTTTCCTTCAGCCCGAGCGGAGGGCTCAGGGCGGGGACAAAAACGGTGACGGCAAAGTTTGTCCTTGGAGGCTGGAGCGTGAGCGCGACGCAGGCGGTTACGGTCAGCCACAGGACGCCGACATGGACGGAGCTGGAGCGAGCATGCGCAAGCTGGGCAAAGCTTGAAGCGTGCGCTGCGACCTGGAGAGCGATGGAGGCCTGACGGCCGGCGGGGAACTTTATTTTGCTGGGGGAAATACAATGGAAGTAACGATAGGAGCACAGACGGTAATCACGGCGGCGTCGGTGCTCACGGCACTGGGGGGCATCGGCGGCGCGGTGCTGTGGTGCTTCAGGCTTGTGGAACGGGATAAGAGACAGAGCAGGGAGCTGGCGGCAATCCTTGAGGAGCAGACGGTTATCTGCTTCGGGGTGCTGGCGTGCTTGAAGGGGCTCAAGGAGCAGGGCTGTAATGGGCCCGTGACGGAGGCGCTGGCAAGGCTGGAAAAGCACCTGAACAGGGCGGCGCATGACGAGGAGGTTTGAGATATGACAGATTTTACGGGGATTTTTGAGGCTGTATTCGCGCTGGTGGGCGTGGTGATAACGGCGGTGGTGATTCCGTATATACGCAGCAGGACGACAGCGCAGCAGCGCGCGGAGATTAACGCGTGGGTGAAGACTGCGGTCGCGGCAGCGGAGCAGGTGTACGCAGGGGCTGGCAGGGGAGCGGAGAAGAAGGAATATGTTCTGAGCTGGCTGAGGGAGCACGGGGCTGCAGTGGATGAGGCGAAGCTTGACGCGATAATTGAAGCGGCGGTATACGAGCTCAACAGCGGACTGCTTGCAGAGGAGGCGGCATGATGGTGCTTGGGGTTGACACGGCGGTGAGGCTCACGGCACAGAAGGCGCGGCAGATAAGGTCCGAGGGCTACGAGTTTGTTGGGCGCTATCTGGTACCGGAGGTTGGCAGCCTAAAATACAAGGCGCTGAGCAGGGGCGAGGCCGAGGCGATAACAGCGGCGGGACTCAGGCTTTTGACAGTGTGGGAGACCACGGCGGAAAGGGCAAAGGGCGGAGCGGGTTCAGGAGCGCAGGACGGCTCGAGGGCGCTCAAGTGCGCGCGTGATATAGCAATGCCGACAAGCGGGATAATCTACTTCGCCGTGGATTTCGGAGCGCAGAGCGCTGACATGGACGCGATAGAGGCCTATCTGAAAGCGGCAAGAGAGAACACCGGCGAGTACGGCACAGGAGTTTACGGGCCGTACAACGTCATTGAGGAGATGGCAAAACGCAAAGCCTGTAAAGCGTTCTGGCAATGCGTGGGCTGGAGCTACGGGCAGAAGAGCCCATACAGGAACGTATACCAATCGCAGTGGGGTAAGATTGTGGCCGGCGTGGGCGTGGACATCAACGAGTGTGAGGATTTGGATGCCGCGGGAATATGGGATTATGAGGAGGAGAACATGACAGGAGAACAAATTTACAGGAAGCTGAACGAATACCTGGCATCGCAGCCGGCGCCGGACTGGGCGCGTGAGGAGCTGGAGGAGGCGGTGACGATGGGGATAACCGACGGTACGCGGCCGATGGAGCTGGTACCGCGCTATCAGGCGGCTATTATGGCCAAGCGGGCGGTAGAAAAGGCAAAGGCGTGATGGATTTTTCCAAGCGACTGATTGCGGACGTCCGCGCGCTGCTATGGGTGGTGACGGCCGGCGGGCTGCTGCTGGCGGGGTACTGCGTCAGGGCAGGGTACATGGGGGCGCTGCCGTGGCTCAGCTCGATGGTGGGTCTGCCATGGGCAGCGCACGGGGTTGTTTGCAGCTTTTACCTTAACATGGCCAAGAGCGATCACTCCGAGGGTGGCATTACCTTTGAGACGGCGCGCTCAGAGGGCTTTCGCAGCGGGCGCGCGGCTGGCGGCGGGCAGTCTGTATGACAAGGCCCCGTGCGGAACTTTGGGTTCCGCACGGGGCTTTTTTGGCAGAGCTTGGCTCTGCGTGATGATTTGTATGGGGCCGCAGTCAGGTGTTTTTCTTTCTGGCGGAGGTGCGTTCCTCAAGGGCTATTTCGCCGGCGGCGAGGAGAGAACGGCGGGTCAGCGTTGGGCCGACGAGCTCGTATATCAGCACGGAGAACAGCACGACGCTGCGCACCATGGCGCCGTCGGCAAGGCTCTCAGCCGTTATGGCCATTCCGAGGGCCACGCCGGCCTGGGGCAAGAGGGTTATGCCCAGGTGCTTTTTGATGCTGTCGCTACAGCCGGTGAGGGAGCAGCTTCCGTAAGAGCCGAGATATTTGCCAAGGGAGCGGGCGAGAATGTATATTGCTCCAATGAGCAATACGCTCGGACTGTGGAGCACGGAAAGGTCAAGCTGTGAGCCGGACAGGACGAAGAACAGGACAAACAGCGGGGCGGTCCAGCCGTCCACGCGGGCCATGAGTTCCTCGGAGAAGTCACAGATATTGCAGAACAGGGTGCCGGTCATCATGCACACGAGCAGGAGAGAGAAGCCGAAGTGAATACCGCCGAGCTCAAAATGCTTCATGGACAGGCCCACGGTTAGAAAAACGAAGCCGATGGAGATGGACAGGCGCTTGCTTCGGGAGTGGAAGAAGCGCTCGGTCCAATACAGGGCGATGCCGCCGACGGCGCCGAGAGCAAGAGACAGGACAATTTCAATTATGGGCTCGACGATTACCGTTACGACGCTGATTACTCCGCTTTCAAGCGCCATGGCTACGCCGAAGGAGGCGGAAAAAAGCATCAGGCCGACGGCGTCGTCAATCGCAACGACCATGAGCAGCAGGCGCGTGAGAGGGCCGTCGGCCTTATACTGGCGCACGACCATAAGAGTGGCGGCGGGAGCTGTGGCCGCGGCGATGGCGCCGAGGGTTATGGCGGAGGGAACGGAGATTACGTCGGGGCGTATAAAATGCAGCAGGATGAGGGAGATATCGACCAGCACGGTGGCGGTGACGGCCTGCAGAATGCCGACAATGATGGCCTGACGGCCCATGGCTTTAAGCTGGCTGAGGCGAAACTCGTTGCCGATTGTGAAGGCGATAAAGCCAAGGGAAACTTCTGAGAGAAGGTCAAGACGCTCTGCGTCGGCCATGGTTGGGAAGCCGAGACCGCTTATGCCGAGCCGGCCAATGATGAAGGGACCGAGCAGCAGGCCGGTGATAAGATAGGCTGTGACGGCGGGAAGGTGGCAGCGCTTGGCAAGACGGGAGACGAGAAGGCCACCTATCAGACAGACGGAGAGCGTAATCAATGTATCCATGGTGTTTTGCCTCGATTCATGTGTGATATATCAAGTTCCAAACATAGTGTATATCACGGTATGGGGAGTTGGTCAAGAAGCAGATGAGACAAAATTCGGAGCGGCTTAGGGTGAATTTTTGGAGGGACGGAAAACGGACAGGGAGACAGTCGAGCTTCGGCTTTCGAGTTCAGCTAATTTTTTACTTGACAAGGAGGAAATTAAGCTTGACATTTCGGACGCTCTGCGGTATTACGCATGACAAAATAAATGGTTCATTCAAAAAACTGAAGAAGGGAGCGGACGGCTGTGCCAAAGCGCATTAATGAGACTGCGGACGCGGCGACGGTTTTGTTTTTGCAGCAGGGCTACGCGAAAACGCAAATAAGCCACATTGCAAGGGCGGTGGGCGACCTGTAGGGACAGTTTATCTGGACTTTGCAGGGAAAAGGGAAATCATGCACTTTGTTCTCAAGTGCATGATGGAGCCGGAGTTCGGGGAGCGGGAGCTTGAGCGGCCAATCAAAGACGACCTGCTTGCCGGACTGGAGAATGAAATCTCAGAGCTGTTTGCGGAGGGCGGGCTTTTTCCGGATATGTCAACGAGGCGGATTACCATTTCGAAATGCTTATGTCGGACGCATTTGACCTGCTGGCGAGGTATGCGGTCGGATACCTGTTTGCAGAGAAAAACCATGTTGCTTTTCCGGAGCTTAACAGGTATTATCGGGTCTACAGAAAAGATTTTTTTCAGCCGATGGAGCGGTAGCTGTCAGCATCTATTGACAAGGGAGAGATAAGGCCGCTGAGGCATACGGAGCTCACGGCCACGCTGATTATTGAGCCTCTCTCCTGGTGGGCGATGGACGTGCGGTACGCATCCTTTGAGACCAGAGAGATACCGCGGGAGCTGGCGGAGGAGGTTTGTCTGGATAACCTGATACCGGCTTACAGGGTATAAAATCTGCGGGGCGTGCGGCGCCAGCTGATTTTTACCCAAACTATGAATGAATAGTTCATTGGTGACAATTTCCTATGACGAGGAGAGCGTCACGTTTGCCGAGAGTGGAGGCGGCGAGTTGGTGGTGCGGGAATATATGGGCGAGAACAGGAGTGCATACCAGGCGAAAATTGAGCGGAGCGGGAACCAGTTGTACATCAGCGAGGGCGGAAGGCCGATATTCGCAGGCAGCTTTCACAGGTATATTGAAGTCAGCCTGCCGGACGGATACGCGAACAGCCTGACGGTTACGACAAGCGACGGGGACATAAATTTCCCAGCCGCCGGCCTTGAGCTGCCTTACCTGCGCGTTGACAGTACTTCGGGCACAATCACGCTGCCGTGTGCCGTGGCGGATAGTGTATATTTATCCTCTGCCCGGGGCTCAATGAGGATAGGCTGCATAGCGGCGGCGCAGATACGGCTGGAGACAACAGCTGGAAGCGCAGCCTGTGACAGGCTGGGGGGGGATATGGCGTACTCCACGACCAGCGGGGACCTGGAGGTCAGGCCCGCGGCAGGGGCGGGGACTTACAGGGCGAACAACTCGGGGACTCTGGACGTGGTTTATTATGCTGTGGACGGCGGTCTGTACCTGTTCAACAAAAACGGGGACATTGCCTTGACGCTGCCGGAGGATTTGGAGTTTCGCTTTGAGGCCATTATGAAAAACGGCTATGTCTCGACCTCTTTTCAGGAGCTTTTGTACATAGATAAAAACACGGTGAGCGGTACGGTCGGGAGCGGTGCGGCAGAGGAGATCAGGGTGGAGACGAGAAACGGGGATATTGAGGTCAGAAGATGAGCGAAGGAGCAGACGGCGGGAAAAGGAGATGGACGTTGCAAACGGGCGTGGATTAATGTATAATCTGTGAAACGGGACTAATACGACGGGAGGCAGGGAAAATTATGACGCTGCGCCACCTTAAAATATTTATGCAGGTATATAAGGACGAGAGCATTACGAAAGCCGCGCTGAACATGGGTATGGCGCAGCCTTCTGTGAGCATAGCCGTAGCGGAGCTTGAGGAATTTTATGAAACGAAGCTCTTTGACAGGATAGGCAGAAGGATTCAGCCCACTCCTGCGGGAGAGACGCTTGCCGAGTACGCCGACGATATACTCAACCGCTTTAACGCCTCAGTGCAGCAGATACGCGGCGCGGATATACGCAAAAACCTTCGGGTCGGTATGGCGTCAAACCTCGCGCCGGTTTGCCTGCCGCAGATAAGCCACCTTTATAAGCAGCGCTGCCCAGATGTGGAGGTGACGACATACTCATATGCCTCGGCGGCGGTGCTGGATTTGCTGAGCAGGCACAAGGTGGAGCTGGCGATAATCGACTGCGGTGCGCCGGCGAACCTCCTGGCGAAAAAGCTGTGCGACGACGACTATGTGCTGCTTTGCGGCAGGGATTTTATGGGAGGGTTGGAGGGGCCGCTCTCGCGGGAGGAGCTGGCGAGGCTGGACCTTATTCTGCCGAGCACGCCGGACAGCGTGCACCATCCGCTTGCTGACTGGCTGTGCTCCGGACAGTCCGAGCCGCATTTTGTTCTGCGCACGGCCAGCTCGCACACGATGGAGGCGGTGACGGCCTCGTGCCAGGCGGCGCTGCCGATTCTGCGCAGGCTCGCAAACTACCGGATTGAGAGAAATCCCAGTCTGAAAATTGTTGAGCTGGAAAAAAATCATCCGCGGCTGACGTTTACGCTGTGTATGCAGAAGGGGAAAAGCGTGGACCCTTTTATCGAAGAATATATCAGGACTGTGGAAGAGGTTTGCTCCGGAAAAGGAGCGCAGCAGGGCGAAAAAAAGTAAATAATTAGTTGTTTTTATGACGCGGCCAAGGGCTATACAACGCCTGAGGCCGCATTTTTTGTCGCAATAGTAGAAAAAACGATGTATTTTTTGGCACCCGGAGCGGAAACGGGCTATTGACAAAATAGTAAAACAAAGGTATTCTTTTATTATGAAAAGGCTATATTAAACATAGATAAAATGCTATGGATTGCGGAGCTGATATAGCCGTTCTACCTTAAGGAGCGAGACTTGGACTGCGCGCGCCGGATATTTAATTTACGAGGAGGTTTGCAATGAGCAACGATATTGAGACCATGCGAGCTCTGGAGTGGCAGTATCCCGTTAATTATGGCAGGGAGAACGAATATGAGGTTGACGTGCTGGTAATCGGAGGCGGGCTTGCCGGCTGCCACGCGGCAATAAACGCCGCGAAGCGCGGGGCAAGTGTGGCGATTTTTGACAAGGGCCCCATTGTCAGAAGCGGCTCGGCGGGCACGGGCGTGGACCACTGGCACAACGTCTGCACGGGGCCTGCATCCAGAGTAAGTCCAGAGGAGATGACGGAGCTGATATGCAGGATGCCGTGGTTTGGGGGAAAATACTGTCTGGGCCTGGGCAAATACATA
The DNA here is from genome assembly GCA_949744165.1 of uncultured Eubacteriales bacterium. Lineage (GTDB taxonomy): Bacteria > Bacillota > Clostridia > Oscillospirales > Oscillospiraceae > JAMPGF01. The sequence goes on from CATJWG010000164.1 coordinate 18,107, forward strand.
ACCTGCCGCGAGGCTTATGACACGCTTATGGACCTTGAAAAATGGGGAGTATCATTTCGCGACATGGACGACGAATTCAAGGGCGCGCCCTTCCGCGACGACAAGAGCAAAATAATGTATGCCTATGATTACGACGCGAAAACCTGCGTGCGCTTAAAGGGAGGCGCGATAATGAAGCCGCTGCTGGCCGCTGAGGCCGAGAGGCTGGGAGTTCAGATTTTCAACTACGTCATGGGAACGAGCCTGCTGACCGAGGGCGGCAGGATAGGCGGACGCGTGATAGGCGCAACCGGGGTGAGCATACGGACGGGTGAGTTTTATATTGTCAAGGCAAAGGCGGTTGTGATATCCAGCGGTACGCCATATTACATGTGGACCTTCAACACGGAGCTGCAGGGGGGTGCGGCGAAATTCTACGACCCGAGCTACACCGGAGAGGGGCAGCTTATGGCATTCAGGGCTGGCGCACAGTTCATAAACTGCGAAAACAGCAAGCGCAGCTTTTCCGGTGGATTCATGAGAAATCCATACGGCGTCGGCGACGGCAGCAACACGTGGTACGGCGTTCCGATTGTGGACTCGAAGGGCAGGAGAGTGCCCTATGCCGACAGGGACGGCAACGAGATAAGCGACGAGAAGCTGTTTCACTACTGCAAGGGTATAGGCGGCATGGACGGGATGCTGATTCCCGATTTGGGCGAGCGCATTAAAAAGGGCGAGCTTACCCCGCCGTTTTACGCCGACCTGCCGAGCATGGACCCGATGGAGCGCAGAGTGCTGTGGGGGCTGATGGTAGGAAACGAGGGGCGAACGAATCTGGCCGTTTACAAGACCTACAACAAGGCGGGCTTCAATCCGGACACCGACATGTTACAGGTGCCGTACCTTCCAAGCGGCGCCTATAAAAAGTCAGCGACGTGGATGGCGGCGGAGACTACGCCGGTTTACTGGCGCGAGATGGGGCGGCCGGGCTGCACCACCGTGATAGACTGGAACCTGAAAACCACGCTGGACGGGCTGTACGCC
>CATJWG010000165.1 GCA_949744165.1 uncultured Eubacteriales bacterium
GCAATTCCTCTTGAGCTGCACGGCGTGGTCTCGCTCAAAAGCGGCGAGACGGTGGAGGTCGTGATAGGCAGGGACAGGGACGAGCCGCAGTTTGTGATAACGGACCTTCTGCCACACCTGGCTGCGGACCAGTACAAAAAGCGCGCCAACGAGATAATCCCAGGCGAGAGTCTGAATGTGCTCATTGGCAGCCAGCCATACGACGACGAGGGCAAGGAGCGCGTGAAGCTGGCAGTTATGAGCATACTGAACGACAGCTACGGAATAACCGAGGAGGATTTCCTCTCCGCCGAGCTTGAGGTTGTGCCGGGATTTGACGTGCGAGACATCGGATTGGACAGAAGCCTGATAGGCGGCTATGGCCACGACGACCGCGTGTGCGCCTTTGCCGAGCTGCAGGCCATACTGGGGCTGGAGGACCCTGAGACGACGGCTGTGTGCATTTTGGCCGATAAGGAGGAGATAGGCTCCGAGGGCACAAGCGGGATGCAGAGTGCAGCCTTTGAGTGCTTCATGGCCGACCTGTGTCATGCTCAGGGAACCAGTCTTCGTCGCTGCTTTGAGAAGAGCCTTTGCATCTCGGCCGACGTGTGCAACGCCTTTGACCCGAATTTCCCTGAGGTCAGCGAAAAACGAAACAACGCCAAGATAAATTACGGCATGGGCATATGCAAATATACGGGCTCACGCGGTAAGTCAGGTACCAACGATGCCGACGCGGAGACTGTTGGCAGGCTGCGTGGAATATTCGCCGGGGCCGGTGTGGTATGGCAGATGGCTGAGCTGGGAAAGGTTGACCAGGGAGGCGGCGGCACCGTGGCGATGTACATGGCAAAGCGCAATATCAGCACGATTGACGCGGGCGTACCCGTGCTGAGTATGCACGCGCCGTTTGAGATTGTTGCAAAGTTTGACTGTTACATGACCTACAAGGGAATCAAGGCTGTGTACGAATCCAAATGATGGGCTGCCGGAAAAGTCTCGCGTAGCGCAGTGATGCGTTCTCGAATAAGTGGAAAAACCACTTATTCGAGATGCCAACTAATAAAAATCCCTCTGTCCGCAAAGACTAACAGAAACTGCGGACGGGGGGATTTTTTGTGGACGAGAACGAGCTGAAGCAGCTAACGGAGCTCGGCAGCGCCGAGGTCGACGGAACGGCTGCGCAGATTCATTGCCTGACGATAATAGGTCAGGTGGAGGGGCATCAGGTGTTGCCGGAGGACAGCAAGAGCACCAAGTATGAGCACGTTATGCCGCTCATCGCGGCGATAGAGGAGTCAAAGGAAATAGGAGCTCTGCTTATTATGCTAAACACCGTCGGAGGCGACGTGGACGCGGGGCTGGGCATAGCCGAGCTCATTGCCGGCATGACAAAGCCCACGGCGTCGCTGGTGCTCGGAGGCGGGCACTCCATAGGTGTGCCGCTGGCTGTGGCGGCAAAGCGCAGTTTCATCGCGCCATCTGCGGCGATGATGATACATCCAGTGCGCATGACGGGGGTGGTTATCGGTGTTTCACAGACCTACAATTACTTTGAGCAGATGCAGGAGCGCATAGTCGGCTTCGTAACCGCGCACTCAAGCATTGACCGCGAGAGGCTGATGCGCTACATGCTTACCACCGATGAACTGGCAAACGATGTCGGCAGTGTGATATCCGGCAAAGAGGCGGTCGAGTGCGGGCTGATAGACAGTATAGGAAGCTTATCCGATGCGCTGGCATATCTGCACGGAGAGATAGACAGGGCCGCGGGAGAGGAAAAATAAATAATCCGCGGCCATAGGCCGCGGATTTCGCTTATGCGCTGACGGTAAACTCCGCGCTGAGGTAGTATCTCGGTGAATCGGTAGTTATCGGAGTGTCATTGCCTGACAGAACTTCAATCCACACTCCGTCGATAGTGTTGACCTGCTTATAGAGAGATAAGTACTGGATATTTTTCTGATTTTCAGCCGTCATGCCGAAAATCAGGACAGTGGGAACGGCAAGCACGAGTATGACTGCAAGGACAGGCAGAGCAGTACTCTTTTTCATTATCATATATCCCCTGAAAATACAATGTGCACATGTTAACATGCCCCCGATAAAAATGCAACCTTGTGGACTGCGCGCCTAATCGCACTTGCTTTTTCCAGATAAATGGATTATACTAAATAAATTAAGCCTGAAAACAAGCCTGCACCAGATATTGTGACAGGTTCTTACATAAACTCACTGAAAAAGGAGAGCGCAAGCGCTGATGACACAAGCCAAGACACAGCAATACGGAAACGACAGCATATCACAGCTCAAGGGGGCCGACCGAGTGCGCAAGCGCCCGGGCGTCATTTTCGGCTCAGACGGGCTCGACGGCTGCGAACATGCGGTTTTTGAGATACTCTCAAACGCCATTGACGAGGCCAGAGAGGGATTTGGCAATTTAATAACCGTCACAGCCTATGAGGACCACAGCATAGAGGTAGAGGACTTCGGACGCGGCTGTCCGGTGGACTGGAACGAAAAGGAGAAGCGCTGGAACTGGGAGCTGGTTTTCTGTGAGCTCTACGCCGGAGGCAAGTACGCCAACGAGCAGGGAGAAAACTACGAATACTCTCTTGGACTCAACGGATTGGGCTCCTGTGCCACGCAGTACAGCTCGGAGTTTTTCGACGCGGAGATTTACCGCGACGGCTTTCGCTATGAGCTGCATTTTAAGAAGGGCAATGTCGTGGGCAAGCGTGGTAAGGAGCTTTTTAAGGAATCGACGGACCGCAAAAAGACCGGATCGCGCTTTCACTGGAAGCCGGATATTGAGGTATTTACCGATATAAATATACCGCGTGAGTATTTTCAGGACGTGTTGCGCCGGCAGGCAGTTGTCAACGCGGGTGTGACCTTCCGCTTCCGCTGGCAGAACGGTTCAAGGTTCGATACAGAGGAATTTAAGTACGAAAACGGCATAAGCGACTATGTCTCCGAGATAGCGGGGGAGAATGCGCTGACCCTGCCGTACTATATCGAGACCGAGCGACGTGGGCGCGACCGCGAGGACAAGCCCGAGTACAAGGTGCGCCTGAGCGCCGCTTTCTGCTTTTCAAACACGGTAAACCGCATAGAATACTACCACAACTCAAGCTGGCTCGAGCACGGCGGAGCGCCGGAAAAGGCCACGAAAAATGCCTTTGTTTACGCGGTGGATGCCTACATCAAAAAAACGGGCAAGTACCAGAAGAACGAGAGCAAAATAAGCTTTCAGGACGTGCAGGACTGCCTTGTGCTCGTCACAAACTGTTTCTCCACACAGACCTCCTACGAAAACCAGACGAAAAAGTCAATAACCAACCGCTTCATTCAGGAGGCGATGACGGACTTTTTTAAGGAGAAGCTGGAGATATACTTCATCGAGAATAAGGCCGACGCCGAGCGCATTTCCGAGCAGGTGCTCATTAACAAGCGCAGCCGCGAGCAGGCGGAAAAGGCGCGGCTGAATATCAAAAAGAAGCTGACCGGCAGCGTGGACATTGCGAACCGAGTTGCCAAGTTTGTGGACTGCCGTTCAAAGGACCTGTCGAAGCGAGAAATATTCATCGTCGAGGGCGACTCCGCACTTGGAGCCTGCAAGCAGAGCAGAAACGCGGAGTTTCAGGGCCTTATGCCCGTGCGCGGCAAGATACTCAACTGCCTGAAGGCCGACTACACACGTATCTTCAAAAGCGAGATTATAATCGACCTGCTCAAGGTCCTTGGCTGCGGAGTTGAGGTGGAGAGCAAGAGAAATAAGGACATAGGTGGATTTGACCTTGAGAGCCTGCGCTGGAACAAGGTGATAATCTGCACCGACGCGGATGTTGACGGATTTCAGATTCGCACGCTGATATTGACCATGCTTTACCGTTTGACGCCCACGCTCATCCGCGAGGGATATGTATATATCGCCGAGACGCCGCTTTATGAGATAGAAAGCCGCGGCAAGACATGGTTTGCCTACTCGGAGAAGGAGAAAGCTGCGGTGCTTGCTCAGCTGGACGGGGCCAAATGCAGCATAAACCGCAGCAAGGGACTTGGAGAAAACGACCCTGAAATGATGTGGCTGACGACCATGAACCCTGAAACACGCCGGCTTATCAAGGTGATGCCGGAAGACGTGGAGCGCACGGCGCGAATATTTGACATGCTGCTGGGAGACGACCTGAGCGGACGCAAGACGCACATCTCCGAAAATGGTTATAAATTCCTTGACTTGGCGGACATATCGTGAAATAAAAAGATAGACGGAGGACAAGCAGATGAAATTCGAAACTGCGAAAAATCTCGTAAAGGGCTTTCTCATTGCCGGAATTGTGTGCTGCGTGGCGGCTATGCTGACAAACACAAACGGCTCGATTGCCAGCTATTACCTTGGTATGGGAGCGATAGGATGCATAATAATGTGCCTTTTCTTTGTGGTCGCGGGGCTCAAATGTCCTTGGTGCGGCAAACGAATAATCAGGCGATGCCTTGTTCTCAAGGTATGTCCATACTGCCACAGGGACCTGACTACGGGTGAGAAGAAAAAGGGTAAAAAGTCGAAATAAACGCTTAAGGACGGAGCAATTTTATGGCAAAGAAGAAAACGGAAGACAGAAGTGCGCACCGTCCGGCGGACCCGAACGTGATGGGACTGAGCGCCAAGGTGCTCGAGCAGCCGATAACCGAGACGCTGGAGCAAAATTACATGCCCTACGCCATGAGCGTGATAGTCTCACGCGCGATACCGGAGATTGACGGCTTTAAGCCGTCTCACCGCAAGCTGCTGTACACCATGTACAAGATGGGCCTGCTGACCGGTGCACGGACCAAGAGCGCGAACATAGTGGGACAGACAATGCGTCTGAACCCACATGGCGACGCCGCGATATATGAGACTATGGTGCGCCTTGCCAGAGGAAACGAGGCGCTTTTGACCCCTTTCGTTGACTCTAAGGGGAACTTTGGAAAGGTCTATTCCCGCGACATGGCCTACGCTGCGTCGCGCTATACGGAGGCCAAGCTATCAGGAATATGCGCTGAGCTTTTCCGCGACATAGACAAGGAAACAGTCGACTTCGTGGACAACTACGACGGCAGCATGACCGAGCCGACGCTGTTTCCCACGACGTTTCCCAACGTGCTGGTGTCGTCAAACATGGGCATTGCCGTAGGTATGGCCAGCCAGATTTGTGGCTTCAATCTTGCCGAGGTCTGCCGAACAACGTCGGAGTATATAAAGGACCCTGAGTTTGACATTCTCTCGACTATGCCTGCGCCGGACTTTCCGACAGGTGGGGAGATAATATACGACGCGCGGGAGATGGCGGAAATTTACCGTACCGGCCGCGGCAGCTTCAAGGTACGCGCGCGCTGGCGTCATCTGCCGAAGGAAAATGTAATTGAGATTTATGAGATACCTTACAGCACCACGGTCGAGGCAATAATAGACAAGGCTGCGGAGCTGATAAAGGCCGGTAAGCTCAAGGAAATTTCCGACATGCGGGATGAGACGGATTTGTCCGGACTTAAAATAGCCATAGACCTTAAGCGCGGAACGGACCCTGAGAAGCTTATGCAGAAGCTTTTCCGGTCAACGCCGCTGATGGATTCCTTCGGGTGCAACTTCAACATACTCATTGCCGGATATCCGCGCGTAATGGGTGTGCGCGAGATACTCGACGAGTGGACGGCCTGGCGCACCGACTGCGTGAAGAGGCGGATTTTCCATGACTTGACCAAGAAAAAGGAAAAGCTGCACCTGCTGAACGGCCTGAAAAAGATTCTCTTGGATATCGACAAGGCCATCACAATAATCCGCAACACAGAACGTGAGGCGTACGTGGTGCCGAACCTGATGATAGGCTTTGGTATCGACCAGATTCAGGCGGAGTATGTCGCAGAGATACGCCTGCGCAATATAAACAGGGAGTATATCCTCAAGCGGGTGGAGGAGACCGAGGCACTGGAAAAGGACATAGCCGAGCTCGAGGACATTCTTGCCAGCCGCCGCAGAGTGCGCAAAATAATAATAGACGAACTGGCACAGGTGGAGAAGAAGTACGGCGAAGTGCGAAAAACCGGCATTGTGTACGCGCACGAGGTGCAGGAGTATTCCGAGCAGGAGAGCGTGGAGGACTATCCGGTGACGCTGTTCCTCTCGCACGGCGGATACTTCAAGAAGATTACCCCGCAGTCCCTGCGCATGAGCGGGGAGCAGAAGTACAAGGAGGACGACGGACCCATGCAGTCCTTCGAGTGTACAAACCGCTCGGAGCTGTTGTTCTTCACGGACCGCCAGCAGGTGTACAAATCACGTGTAAGCGATTTTGAGGACGGTAAGGCCAGCCTTTTGGGTATCTATCTCCCCTCACAGCTTGGCATGGACGAGGGCGAAAGCGTTCTGCACATGCTCTGCCCAGGCGACTACTCCAAACAGCTGCTGTTGTTCTTTGAAAACGGTAAGGCCGCGCGAATACCGATGGAGGCTTACGCCACCAAGACGAACAGAAAACGCCTGACAGGGGCTTACTCGGACAAGAGTCCGCTGCGCTGCGTGCTTGAGTTGACAGAAGAGAGGGAACTCGCCGTGTTTACGACCGAGGGAAGGGCTCTGGTATTCTCCACCGCGCTTTTGCAGCCGAAAACCAGTCGGACAACTCAGGGCGTGGGGATTATCACTCTTAAGCCGAAATACCGGCTTGATTATGTAAGGCCACTGGAGGAGACAGCTATCAAAAATGTATCCCGTTACCGCGTACGCAGTCTGCCTGCCGCCGGCGCTCTTCTGCGAGACGAGGACAGGGGAGAACAGCAGCTTTCAATGATGGAGGAGTAATACAATACAAAATGAATAAAAGCATACTTTCGCATACTCTCACGTATGGAAAGATAGTGATAGGCTCAGTGCTGTATGCCGCGGGATTTCAGTTTTTCACTTACCCCAACTCCATAATTACGGGAGGGGTGACAGGTATAGCTATGATAATAAACTACCTGACTGCGCTGCCCGTCGGCGTGCTGAGCATTGTTATGAACATTCCGCTTTTCGCAGTATCGTGGAAACGCTTCGGGGCGCACTTCATGGTTTCGTCCTTCGTGGGAATGATGCTATGCTCGGTGCTTGTGGACGTTTTCAGCACCGTGGACTTTGCTGCGACAAACCAGCCTCTGCTTGCTGCCATCTACGGCGGTATAATCAAGGGCTTTGGACTGGGGATAATTTACACCACTGGCGCGACAACGGGCGGGGTGGATATAGTGGCCAAGTTCCTGCGCGTTAAGTACCAGCACATCAACTTCGGCACTATTATCCTGCTGCTTGACGCTGTGATAATATTTGCGTTCGCGCTTATTTTCAGGCGTTATGACAGCGCAATGTACTCGATAATCTTCATGTTTATAAGCTCGAAGGTGATAGACTTTGTGCTCTATGGTGCGGTGAACAGTAAGGTGTGCTATGTAATAACCGACAGCAGTGTGGAGATTAAAAATGCAATAGTGGGAGAACTCAAGCGCGGTGTGACATTCCTACATGGTGAGGGCGCCTGGTCCGGAAAGGAAAAAGACATTATACTGTGTGTGATAAAGTCGCGCCAGATAGTCGAACTCAAGCGCATAATCAAGGAGATTGACGCGGGCTCGTTCCTGATAGTCAGCGACTCGCGTGAGGTATTCGGAAATGGATTTACCTATATAGGTGATGATAAGTGACAAAGCAGTGTCTGTTAAGTTGCTTTGGCGCGTGGAAAGGAGCGGACAAATGAGAAAACGTGCCGTGCTTATATTGATAGTGCTGTCGCTAATGCTCTCAACGTCGGCGTGTGTGTCTGCATTTGCGTCGAGCTACTCCTATGTCACCGAGTATTCAGACGATATCGAAAGCGTGGGTGGTGCCTCTGGAGCGGAAATAAAAAATTATTCTCAGCTTAAGAATGCGATAAACGATATAGTTAACAGTGGTCAGACCGCCGGGGAGCTGAGCTTCAGCGGATATACCGGCTCGGTCAGAGACGACATGGCGGCAGCCTGCTATGAGATAAAAACCCAAACTCCGATGGGCGCCTATGCCGTGGAGGAGCTCAACTATGAGCTGAATCGCATAGCGTCCTACTATACAGCGGAGATAAGCGTAAGCTACAGGCGCAGTATACAGGAGATTGAGGCGGTTGTAATGCTCAACGGAGTGTCTTCGCTGAGAAGCTATGTTACTGAGGCCGTGAACGGGCACAGCGACAAGCTTGTGCTGCGCATTTTTTCGTCTATAGTCAATGAGGAATATATAAAGGATATTGTCAGCTCCGCTTATTTTAACAACCCTCTTGTAAGTGCACGGGAGCCATATACGGGTGTGACGGGGTATCCGACTGAGGGAGTGAACAGAATATACGAAATAGAGCTCGATTACGGCATGGATGCCGATGAGCTGACAGAACTGCGTGACAGACTTAACGGCCGAATAGACGTGTTATGCAAAAATGTGACGGCAAAGGAGACCTGGCGCTGTTCGCTTGAGCTTGCGCAGGCGCTGAGCGCCAGCTTTCGTGAGGCAGATAGTGGTGAGGGAGCGGCCGACACGGTTTCCGGAGCGCTTCTGGAGGGGCGCGCCAGCTCTATGGGAGCTGCGCTTGCCTACAAGGTTCTGTGCGATGAGATGGGAATCGAGTGCATTGTTGTGCGCGGACGTTTAGGCACGCTTGGCACACAGGACCATTACTGGAATATAATAGGCATCGACGGGGATTACTATCACGTTGATGTTTCGCGTCTTGACTCTGCGGGAGCTGAGCGCGCGTTTCTGCTTGACGACGTGCGCGCCTGGGGCACATATATGTGGGAATCGGACAGTTATCCGGTCTGCGACGGACCACTTGATTATACTGAGTTGTCTGCACCTGTGCCGGAGGAGACTGAGCCGCCTGTGGACAGCCCCGAGCCGAGCGAAACTGTGTCTCCTGAGCCGGGTCCGGAGCCGACGGAGGCAGTGCCCCCTGAGCCGAGCGAGAGTGTGGAGCCAACGACGAGCCCCGAAATCACCGAGAGTCCTGAACCGACGGATACCGATGAGAAAACGGACGATGCATCCACCGTGGAGCCCACGGATCCCGTGAGAAGCTCCGTAATTGCAAAAAATCATGTGAATAACTAAAAAAGTTAGAAAAAGGCATAAAACCGCTTGACAAGGCCGGAATATGTGCTATAATAATGCCTGCACTGAAAAAGTTGCGGCTGTAGCTCATCTGGTAGAGCGCCACCTTGCCAAGGTGGAGGTAGCGAGTTCGAGCCTCGTCAGCCGCTCCATA
>CATJWG010000166.1 GCA_949744165.1 uncultured Eubacteriales bacterium
AAGTAACTTTATCATTGTATCACGTTTTTGCCAATTTTAACTTAAGAGAATGAGGAATTATTTTTGCCAGCACGCGGTAAAACTTATAAAACAGCTTTGGCGTATAGAATGTCCGTCCCGCGAGCGCGGCGGCGTAAGCCCCCGCTACAACCTTTTCGGGAGTACAGTAGGGCAGGGTGTCAAACATCTTCGAGTTGCCGGCAATTCCGCCAGTGTCCAGAAATTCCGTTTCCATGGGACCGGGACACACCGCGGTTACATACACGCCGCGACGGCGCAGCTCCTCGCTCAATCCACGGGTGAAGGATGAGACATAGGCCTTGGTTGAGGAATACACCGTCATTCTTGCGTTGGGACAAAATGAGGCGATTGAGCTGACATTGATAATACGTCCGCCGCGGCTTATGTAGGGGAGCACAGAATTTGTCACGGCAGTAAGCGCGGTTACGTTGAGCTTTGTCATGCGCGTTTGCGTGGCCGTATCCATCTCGCCGAGATTGCCGAGATAGCCACAACCGGCATTGTTGACCAGCAGCTGTACGTCAGGTCTCTGTGACTCGAGCTCAAAACTCAGAACCTTAAAGGCGGACTCGTCGCACAGGTCCAGAGGAAGTACACGCACATCCAAGCCGTCGCCGTACTGTGCGGCAAGCGTCTCAAGCCGCTCGCGGCGGCGGGCAATAAGCCACAGGGACTCAATCTCGGGAAAAGCCGCTGTGAGCAGACGAACAAACTCTGTACCTAAACCGGAGGATGCTCCGGTAATTATGGCTGTTTTCATGTATGAACCCTAAACCTTTTCCGGCTCGGGATAGTCTGTGCCGAAAGTATCTACTGAGACCTTTTTCATTTTCTGCTCAGTGCGGGGACGGTCGTTGTAGTCGCAGTCGGTGCTGGCAATGGCATCTAAAATGTCCAGCCCCTCTGTAAGCTTGCCAAAAGCAGCGTACTGTCCGTCGAGATGTGGGGAATTTTCGTGCATGATGAAAAACTGGCTGCCCGCGGAGTTGGGCATCATCGTGCGCGCCATCGACAGAACTCCGCGTTCGTGCTTGAGGTCGTTCTTAAAGTGGTTGGCGGTAAACTCGCCTTTTATGGAATAACCGGGGCCGCCCATACCGTTGCCGTTGGGACAGCCGCCCTGTATCATAAATCCGGAGATGACCCGGTGAAATATAATACCGTCGTAAAAACCCTTGCTTATGAGGGAGATAAAGTTATTCACAGTGTTGGGGGCGACTTCGGGGTACAACTCGGCCTTCATCACTCCGCCATTTTCCATTTCTATGGTCACAATGGGATTCATTATGGACCTTCCTCCTTTGTATCAGACATAATACGGTAAAAGCGCCGCGGTGTGCATCCGCTTTACCGATTTTTAAGAGCACGCTCCATATCTCTGCCGGCTTGCCGCTTCGCGTCCGTGTCGCGCTTATCATAGAGCTTTTTGCCTCTGCATAGCCCGAGCTCTACCTTCACTCGACTGTCCCTGAAGTAAACAGACAGCGGAATGAGGGCGAGACCATCCTGCGTTGCGCGAGCTCCGAGCTTGAGTATTTCCTTTTTGTGCATGAGCAAACGGCGGTCACGGTCGGGGTCGCGGTTGAAGATATTGCCCTTTTCATAGGGGCTTATGTGCATCCCGCGCACGAACAGCTCGCCGCTTTTTACGGTACAATAGGAATCTTTGAGGTTTAGCGTTCCGGCGCGGATGGATTTGACCTCCGTACCGCTCAGCTCAATGCCGGCCTCAAAGCGCTCGAGCACAAAATAATCGTGAAAGGCCTTGCGGTTTGCCGCGGCCTGCTTTACGCCCTGGGATTTGGGTGACATGGGCGGCAGCCCCCTTCCTCAAAAAAGACATGATTAAGATGCGCTGACCGGCTTAACTCCGGAAACACAGCCTTATGGAGCACTGAATGCTTTTATAATAAAATTATACCATAAATATTTCAAAAAAAAAGGTTTATTCTGTGAAATATTCGTTAATAAACGGCAGAGCATAGTCGGCAATACATACCTCCGGCTCGCGGCGGGGACTGGCGATGAGCAGGGAAACTTCGTCACCCTCAAAAATTTCGATGCTCATGCTCTCCCAAGGAGCGTAGCCGCACACGGACAGTGCATGGCGCACGGCCTGCTCCGCCTGTTCTGTGGTCATATTCTCACCCTTATGTATCAAAATTGTTACATAACTGTGGCTGATTATCCGATAATCTGTAGTGAAGTCCGTAATAAGCATCTCCCATATGTATTTTTTTCGGGCGCGGTCCGATGAAGGATACAGTATGATTATACGACTTTATGTACGTTCAGTTCCAGTCAAAATATATGGAAAAATTACTGCCAGTGTGATATAATAGCCGCAATAAGGTTATTATATTTAATTTTTGACCGCGCATATGCACATAACCAGATATACCATATCCGAGGAGCGGACATAGTATATCGAGCCGGAAGCTTTTTTGAGGGTTGCTGTATACATATAAATTTTGTCGGAGGCGAAACTATGGATTATACCGAGAAAACCGTGAGCGCGGAGGACAAATTCCGCGGAAAAATAGTATACCTGCACGTGGACAGGGTGCGCCTGCCGAACGGCAGGGAGGCCACACGCGAGATTGTTGAGCACAGCGGCGGCGTCGCTATAATACCCGTTGACGATGACGGGAACGTCTACTGCGTGAGGCAATACCGCTACGCGGTGGGCGAGCATCTGCTGGAGGTGCCGGCGGGCAAGCTCAACGACGGGGAGGAGCCGCTCGAGTGCGCGGTACGTGAGCTGAGCGAGGAGACGGGCTTTTCCGCGGACAATTTTGTGTCCATGGGCTTTTTCTATCCATCGGCGGGCTATTGCAGGGAGAAGATATATATCTATCTTGCCACGGGGCTGCACCGTGGCAAGGCGCATTTGGACGAGGGGGAATTTTTGGACGTGGAGAAATACCCGCTCGATACGCTTGCCGAGATGGTGGAAAACAACGAGCTTCGTGATGGCAAAAGCGCCATCGCGGTGCTCCGCGCGCAGCGGTATCTGCAAGAAAACTGACGCGGAGGCCATTTGCGGGGAGAGAAGGAGGAGCAAATGACAAAAAGGGTGCTTATAGTTGACGATGAAAAGGCCATTGTGGACATTCTGAGGTTCAACCTGAAGAAGGAGGGCTATGAAACCACCTGCGCCTATGACGGCAGGGAGGGCCTGCGCATGGCACAGAAGGAGAATCCCGATCTGATACTGCTGGATATAATGCTGCCGTATATGGACGGCTTTGAGGTGTGCAAAACCCTGCGCGGGAGCGGCAATAATGTGCCAATAATAATGATAACCGCGCGTGAGGAGGAGACCGACAAGGTTTTCGGCTTGGAAAACGGCGCGGACGACTATATCACCAAGCCATTTTCCATGCGTGAGCTGATGGCCCGCGTGAAGGCGAATATGCGCCGAAGCCTTTCAGCGGCGGCTCCGGCGGAGACAAACAGCGGAAGTGTGATACACGCCGGCGCGCTGAGCGTGGACCTGGAGCGGCACAGCGTTTTCAAAAACGGCGAAGAGCTGGAGCTGACACAGCGTGAATTTGAGCTGGTGCGCTTTTTGGCGCAGAACCCAGGACGCGTAGTCTCCCGACAGGAGCTGATGAGCGAGGTCTGGCAGTACGATTACTTCGGAGATGTGCGCACGGTGGACGTCGCCGTGCGCCGTCTTCGAGAGAAACTTGAGGACAATCCCGCGGAGCCAGCTTACGTAATAACAAAACGCGGCGTGGGATACTACTTCGAGTCAAATCAGTGACCTTTGGTCACTGATTTGAGACCGGAGGTCTGTATGAATAAGAGTCTGTACACAAAGCTTGTAATAATAATGCTGGTGCTGATACTGTCAATCATGGCCGTGGTGGGCGCGTTTCTTATGCGCGGCGTGAGGAACTTCTATCTCAGCGAGTTTTACGAGCAGATGCGCACAGTGTTTTCAAATATAGAGCTGGTGGACGACTTGCGCTCGGCGGCCGACGGGGAGGATGCGCCCGAGCTCATGGCGCAGATACTGCGTGCCTACTCCGGAGAGCTTGGTGTAAATTCCGGCAAGCGCAGCTATTACATTCTGAGCTCCACGGGCAGCCGTCTGGCGGGCTCGGAGCGCGCCGGCAGCGAAACTCTGAGCATAACGCCGAACATACTCACCGCCATAGGCGGGCACGAGGGCTACGCCAGCGACGTGGGAGCCGATTACATGGACGTGGCCCTGCCGATTTCGGGCGAAACCGGCAGCTACATTGTCTACATCATCGACAGTAAGGACGATGTGCGCAGCCTCAATGACCGCCTTTTTGAGATAATCGTGGACGCGATTGTGGTGGGGCTTGTCATATCAGTCATACTCAGTCTGTTGCTTGCCAAAACGCTTATAACGCCGATACGCAATCTGACCAAGGCGTCGGAAAAGGTGGCGGCCGGCGACTTCTCCGCAAAGGTGGATAATCCCGCGGGTGATGAGATAGGCATACTCACGCGAACCTTCAATAATATGGCCGGCCAGCTTGAGAGCAATATGGACACGCTCAAAAAATCCGAGATGATGCGCCGCAACTTCGTTGCCAACGTCTCGCACGAGCTGCGCACTCCAATAACGAGCATACGCAGCTACGCCGAAACTCTTGCCGATTCACAGGGTATGGTGGATGAGGAGACCCAGCGGCAGTTTCTGAGCGTTATTGTCAATGAGTCCGACCGTATGGCTAAGATAGTACAGGATTTGCTGATGCTCTCCCGTTTCGATGCCGGCAGCATAGATTTTGACTTCCAAAGCTTCTCGTTTGAAAAGTCTGTCAAGGATGTGTACAGTGCTCAGCTTCTGGAGGCGCAGCGGCGTCACCACGAGTTCTCTCTGGAGTTTAAAAGCTCAATGTGCGACATACGCGGTGACAGGACCAGAATTGAGCAGGTGCTGATAAACATGGTGTCCAACGCGATAAAATATACTCACGACGGCGGCCGCATACGCATGACCGCCGGACAGGACGGAGATGAGGTGTGGTGCACGGTGCGCGATAACGGCGTTGGCATACCCAAGGAAGACCTCGAGCACATTTTCGAGCGCTTTTACCGTGTGGACAAAGCCCGCAGCCGCGAATCCGGAGGCACAGGACTGGGCCTGTCCATTGCCTATGAGATAGTCGAGCGGCACAACGGACGCTTTGAGACGCGCAGCCAAAAGGGCCGCGGCACGACAATCACGCTTATGCTTCCTGTGGAGGGGCCGAGTAATGAGTAGAAAGAAACTCATCGAACACGGCAAAACCGTGTTGATAATCGCTCTGCTGGTAAGTGCAGTAGTGATGCTCAATGTCTCGGGCTATATAGTGTTGCCCCCTGCACGCACGGTGCAGGAGACCGCGCCAAACGGGCAGATAAACCAGGGTGCGACGGAGCCGGCGCAGGTGAGCATGGCCGTTTGCCCGCTGGGCATGGTAATCAGCGCATCGGAGTCAACACGCTGTGCCGTTTACTATAACAGCGAGCAGCTCGCTCCGGCGTTTGAGAGCTTTGCCGCGCCCTTGGCCGAGGCGCTGGGCTCGGCCGCGTCGGTACGCGGGATAACGCGCGCCCAGTGGCAGGACAGGCTGCTCGGCACAGGAGTTTATTTTGACTTTTATTGCGCCCAGCCTCTTTCACTGCTTTCTGCCCTTCTGGGCAGCACTGCGGGTGAGGCGGGGGACTTTTCCACCCGCTCGCTTCTTTTGAGCTGCACGGACAACGGCGTGGAGCTGTGCCTTGAAAGCGAGGCTGACGGACTTTTTTACAGCTTCTCTACTGGAGTGAGCGCCGCGGCCGTGCTGTCCAGGACTGAGAGCTACAGCGCCAACAACGCATTTTTTGCATTTACAAACGATAAATTCTCCGGAGTGGACCCGAACACCGTTATATTCAATACGGATGCCGAAATGCGGGCCGTGCTGTCGGAGAGCGCGCTCGGCTCGATTGAAATGGAGGCGCTGATGTCGGAGCTGGGCATGAACAGCTATGTCATAAGGCCATATACGGAGGCGGACGGAACAAGGGTTTTTGTCGAAAGCGGAAAGACACTGCGCGCCGGCGCAGACGGAAAAATAAGCTTTAAGAGTACGACACGGGAAAGCGCGGAGATGGGGCTGAGCGAGGCGGTGACCTTTGCTGGGGCTATGGTGCAGCGCGTGCTGGGCTCGTGCTGTGGCGACGCGAAGCTCTGCTTCGCCGGCGTGAGCGATGGCGGGAGTGGAGAGTACGTGGTGCGGTTTGAGTATGTTATAGACGGTATTGTCGTCGAGCTGCCGGAGCGCCGCGCCGCGGCGCTGGTAACGGTTGCCGGAGGCGAGGTGGTAAAGCTTGAACTCGTGCCGCGCCGCTACACGCTCACGCAGGAAACCCGACCGTTGCTTCCTATGGTGCAGGCTGCGGCGATAGCAGCTTCCACGCGCGGTGGCCGGATATTGCCTGTTTACATGGACGGCGGAAACTCGGCCTTGTGCGTATGGGTGACGGACTGATGGATACATCTAAAATAAAGAATATAATAATACTGATATTGTTGTCGGTAAATGTTTTTCTGTGTGCAGTGATGATATCAGACCGCTCACAGACCCGCAGCGCCAGGGCGACGGCCTGGGACGCAGCCGTGGCCGCAACGGAGAAGGCCGGCATAAGTGTTTCAGAGGACATAAGCGGTGAGATAGAAACGCCCGCGGTGTACAGTCTCCGGCGCGGGATGGACTCAGAACGCGCGTGGCTTGAACGTGTTCTGGGCAGCGTGAGCTGTGATGACCTTGGAGGCAATATATGGTTTTACAGCTCGGAGAAGGGACAGGCCTCAGTGCGCGGCACGGGCGAGTGCGATATCCTGTTTAATACGGAAAGCTTTGACACGGGGCGCGACGCGGAGAAAACGGCAGTAAGGCTGATGAAAAAGCTCGGCTTAGAGCCGGACGAGGACAGCGCGCGTATAAGCACAGGCAGCAGCGGTGTCACAGTGGGGCTCGACTGTACCTGGCAGGGCTGCAGGGTGTACAATGCGCAGATGAACTTTACCTTCAACGAGGATTATCTCATGATGATTTCCGGTACACGCATTTTTGATTTGAGTGTTCAGGAAAGCCACGAGGGCGTTATGGACGAGCTGAGCGTTATGATGCGCTTTGTCGAGGTGGTAGGAGAGCAGGGCTTTGTGTGCAGCAGTCTGAACGCTATCGAGGCGGGATACGTCTTTTCCGTTGCCGTGTCTGGAGAGGGCACGCTCAATCCAGTGTGGCATTTTACCACCGATACTGGGGATGTGTATATAAATGCCGTTACGGGGCGCATGGAAACGGTGAGATAAACTAAAAAAGCGCAACGCATCTTTTTTAAGTTGCATTTGTGTTCAAAGTATGCTAATATCTAAATAATTCTAAAAAATTATCTTAAAAATGGGAATTATATGTTCTTCGCAAGACAGAATATATAATGATTTTTATTTGTTTTTGGTTATGCTATATATATGGGTGCTGATGAAGCGTGCATTGCGTTCGGCTCAGCGCCTACAACCCATGGCCAATCCTGCAAGGACGGTGTTATTTTGGATAAATATGTCATTAAGGGCGGCAGACAGCTTTTCGGCGAGGTTGAGATTTCCGGCGCGAAAAATGCAGCGGTAGCCATAATTCCTGCTGCGCTTATGGTTGACGGAGTGTGCCGTATAGAGAATATCCCGCAGATAAGCGACACGCGCAAGCTGCTGGAAATGCTCGAGTATATGGGCGCGGAAATACGCTTGGTGAATAAAAATACACTCGATATCGACTGCTCACAGGTCCACATGTCTGAGAGCATTTATGCACTCACGCGCCAGATCCGCGCGTCTTATTATCTGATAGGCTCCATGCTTGGACGCTTCGGCGAGGCCAAGACTACCATGCCCGGCGGCTGCAACTTCGGAGTGCGCCCCATAGATCAGCACGTCAAAGGCATGAAGGCTCTCGGAGCAGAAATGAACATCAGCGGCGGGTTCATCCGTGCGCAGGCTGTTGGCGGCAGGCTCCATGGCGCGAGAATATATCTTGACAAGGTCTCTGTCGGCGCAACGATAAATATCATGATAGCCGCGACAATGGCGAAGGGCATGACGGTGATTGAAAATGTTGCGCGTGAGCCGCACATTGTCGATCTTGCCAACTTCCTAAACTCCATGGGGGCAGACATTCGCGGCGCCGGCACGGATGTTATCAAGGTGCGCGGCGTGGACCGTCTCCGCGGCGGCTGCTACAGCCTGATTCCGGACCAGATAGAGGCTGGCACCTACATGGCTGCCGTAGCTGGAGCCGGAGGAGATATAACAATAAACAACGTCATCCCCAAACATCTTGACTGCATTTCCGCGAAACTGCGTGAAATGGGAGTAGAGATTGAGGAGGGGGATGACTTCGTGCGCGTAAAGCGTCTTGGCACGCTTCGCCGCACCAATATAAAGACCCTGCCGTATCCCGGCTTTCCAACGGATATGCAGCCCCAGGTAAGCACGGTTCTTTGCTTAGCCGAGGGCACGAGCGTCGTAACCGAGGGCGTTTGGGACAACCGCTACAAGTACGTAAACGAGCTGCGAAAAATGGGCGCGGAAATACATGTAGACGGTAAAACTGCGGTAATTGAGGGCGTCAGCCAGCTCGCCGGAGCACCCGTCGCGGCCTGCGACCTTCGCGCGGGCGCGGCGATGGTCATTGCCGGCCTGTGCGCCGCCGGCACGACGGTGGTGGAGGACGTGCGCTTTATCGAGCGCGGGTATCAGGACTTTGTGGGCAAGCTGCGTCATCTCGGCGCGGATATCATGGTTGTGACGGACCCCGAGGACCGCGGCCGGATGAGTACGGAAAACGCCTGCTGAGATGCTGCTTACTACCTTTGCCAGCGGCAGTACGGGTAATTGTGCCCTTGTGTCTGCCGCTGGAGGGAATATATTGATAGATGCCGGAATATCTATGAAGCGTATAAGAGAAAACCTGTCCGTGTCCGGCATTTCGCCGGAGCACCTGACGGGAATCCTGATTACGCACGAGCATTCCGACCATATAAACGGTCTTGCGATGCTGACAAAGTACCATGCCGTTCCGGTGTACGCGCCGTGCGTGCTGGCCGAAAATCTGTGCCGCTGCATTCCGGGGCTGGAGCGCTGCCTGCGGGTAATTCCGGTTGGCGAGAGATTTGCGCTCGGCGGAATGTCGGTAACGGCATTTCATACCTCTCATGACACGGACGAGAGCGTGGGGTACCGCGTTGAGTGTAATTGTGCGCTCGGCTTTGCCACGGATATGGGCTGTGTCACGGAGGAGGTGGAGCGTGCCCTTCGCGGCTGTGAGGCAGTACTCATTGAGGCTAATCATGACACGGACATGCTCGTGTCAGGACCTTATCCTGCTTATCTCAAGCGGCGTATACTTTCACCGTGCGGACACCTTTCAAATGCTGACTGCGCACGCTTAGCTGTGACTCTTGCCGACAGTGGGGCGAAATACATAGTGCTCGGCCATCTCAGTCGGGAGAACAACACGCCGGAGCGGGCGTACAAAACTGTGTACAATGCGCTCAGGGGCAGGGAAATATATCTTGCCTGCGCTCCAATGTCCGGCCGGCTGACGGTCTGTGTGGGGGAGACAGCTCGATGCTCACAGTGAGGCTTGTCAGCGTCGGCAAAATGAAGGAGCGCCACTATATCGCCGCATTTGAGGAATACCGCAAGCGCCTTGGCGCGTACTGCCGGTTTGAAAGCGAGGAGCTGCCCGAGCAGCGCCTGCCGGAAAATCCGTCGCAGAAAGAAATTGACGAGGCTCTGAAAAAAGAGTGCACTCTTATTCAAAAACGGGTGCCGCTGCGCAGCGTGCTTGTTGCCATGTGCGTGGAGGGTGAGAGCAAAAGCAGTGAGGAGCTGGCCAAGCTTATACAGTCTTGGGCGAGTGCCGGAAACAGCTCGCTGTGCTTTGTCACAGGCGGCAGCTTTGGCCTGAGCGGGGAGCTCAAGCACATTGCACGGCTGCGTCTTTCAATGTCGAGGATGACCTTTCCTCATCATCTTGCGCGGGTTATGCTCTGCGAGCAGATCTATCGTGCGTTTACGATTATCGAGGGAAGCAGATATCATAAATGAGGGAGTATGAGGATGGACAAGTTCGGGCTTGAAATGGGGAAGTTCCCGTGGCAGACGCTGGAGCATTGGCCGCGCCGCGAGGATGGCGACTATGTGCCGCCGGTAAAGCTGACCCATTGTGTGAGCAATGACATGGAGGATGTAATGACTGTCAATATGCTCGAGGCCTACGGCATCCCAGCAATACGTGTTTACCCGGGCGACGGCGTGTTCGGCAAAATAGTGCTTGGCATGTCGGGAACCGGAGCGGATATTCTTGTCCCCGAAAATATGTATGAAGACGCAAAAGCGTTAATGGAGGCTGAACCTGATGACGAATTACAAGGCTGAGTATGAAAAATGGCTGGACAACCCTGCCCTGAACGAGAGCGAGTGGAAGGAGCTCAACGACATTCGCGGCGACGAAAAGGAGATTGAAAGCCGCTTTTTCGCACCGCTGGAGTTCGGTACCGCCGGACTGCGAGGCACGATGAAAACGGGCCTGAACAACATGAACGTACACATCATCCGCCACGCGACGCAGGCGTTTGCCAACGTTATCTGCCGCGAGGGCGATGCAGCGATGCAAAAGGGCGTCGTCGTGTGCTATGACTGCCGCATAAACAGCGACGTGTTCGCGCGCGAGGCGGCCTGCGTGATGGCGGCCAACGGAGTGCATGTGCGCATTTTTGCCGCTCTGCGTCCGACGCCGGAGCTGAGCTTTGCCATCCGCTATTACGGCGCCGCCGCCGGAGTAAACGTCACGGCAAGCCACAATCCCAAGGAGTATAACGGCTATAAGGTTTATTGGTCCGACGGCGCACAGCTCCCGCCTCAGCACGCCGCGGCGATAGCCGAGGAGATGGAGAAGATAGACGTCTTTACCGGCTTCAAGACCATAAGCTTTGACGAGGCTCAGGAAAAGGGCTTGGTAGAGATTATCGGCGCTGAGACGGACGAGGCGTTTTTGGAACGCGTGATGGCCCAGGCAATAGACAGAGACGTGGTGGCAAAGGTTGCCGATAAGTTTGAAATTGTCTATACGCCATTCCACGGCGCAGGTCACAAGCTTGTGCCCGAGGCGCTGAAAAGGCTTGGAATAAAGCACATAACGCCCGTGCCGGAGCAGATGGTAATTGACGGCGCGTTTCCGACGGTTGAAAGCCCGAATCCTGAAAATCCCGAGGGCTTTTATCTGGCCATTGATTTGGCTAAGCAGGTCGGCAGCGACCTTATCATCGGCACGGACCCCGACTCTGACCGCATAGGCGTGATGGTACGTGAGGGCGGCAGCTTTGTCACCATAAGCGGCAACCAGCTTGGCGTGCTGTTGCTTGACTATGTGATAAACGCCCGTAAGGCCGCCGGCACCCTGCCGGAAAACGCCGCGGCGCTCAAAAGTATCGTTACAACCTCCATGGCCGACGCGGTGTGCGAGGCCAACGGAGTGCATATGGAGAGCACCTTCACCGGATTTAAGTTCATGGCCGAGAAGGTCTCCGAGTGGGATGTCAGCGGAAAGTACAAGTACATTTTCGCCTATGAGGAGAGCTACGGCTACATGATGGGCGACTATGTGCGCGACAAAGACGCTGTAACCGCGTCTATGATGGTCGCGGAGATGGCCGCGCACTATTACGACAAAGGCATGACATTGCGCGATGCGCTCGAGAGCCTGTACAAGAAGTACGGTTGCTTTGCGGAAAAGACGATAAATCTCGTCATGCCGGGCGTGGACGGCCTTGCGGATATGCGCGCTATCATGGCGGGCCTGCGGGCAGAGCCGCCGGCGGAGATTGGCGGCATAAAGGTCGCCATGATGCGCGACTATCAGGCCGGCACTCTGACGGTTTCCGACCTTGGCGTAGTTGGTGAGACGCACATAAAAGGCAGCAATGTGCTGTACTTTGAGCTGTCCGACGGCAGCAGCTTCATAGTGCGCCCCTCCGGCACGGAGCCGAAGATAAAGGTCTATGCGCTTGTCCATGACGAGAGCATGGAGGCCTGCGCGGGTAAGGTGGAGCGCCTGAGCGCCTATGCACAGTCGCTGAAAGATAGTAAGTAAGCAGATTTTGAAAATGGCGCGTGGAGCCAAAAGCCCACGCGCCGTTTTTGTGCGCAGAGTTTTTTGCTTCCCTACCCATACCGTCATTTTGCCTCTTCCAGCGCAGCAACTTATGCAACAAAAGGGCTTTTTGCGCATTTTAGCCAGGGAATATAAAATATAGCTTTCGCCGCAGGTATAAAACTCCCCTGCCCCGAAAAAACTGCCCGGCGCTGTTGCAGCGCCGGGCAGTACCAAACTCAGATAAGCTCCCGAATTTTTGTCCCCATCTCATGTGTGCCAATGACTGCGTCGCCCGCAGTGGCAATGTCGCCGGTTCTACAGCCTGCGTCGAGAGCCTTCTCCACAGCGTTTTCAATCGCGTTCGCCTCGGCCGTAAGTCCAAAGGTGTAGCGAAGCATCATCGCGCAGGAGAGAATTGTCGCAATGGGGTTGGCAATCCCGCGACCGGCAATGTCTGGCGCTGAGCCATGGATAGGCTCGTACATGCCCTTGCCGCTCTCGCTCAGCGAGGCTGAGGGCAGCATACCGATAGAGCCTGTTATCATCGACGCTTCGTCCGAGAGTATGTC
Organism: uncultured Eubacteriales bacterium; assembly: GCA_949744165.1. GTDB lineage: Bacteria > Bacillota > Clostridia > Oscillospirales > Oscillospiraceae > JAMPGF01. The sequence goes on from CATJWG010000166.1 coordinate 12,761, forward strand.
GCCGAACAGTTTGCCCGTCACGATAACGTCAAACTGCCCGGGATTGCGGACAAGCTGCATCGCCGCGTTGTCCACATACATGTGCTCAAGCGTTACGTCCGGATACTCGAGCCCCACGCGCGTGACCACCTCGCGCCAGAGGCGGGAGGTCTCAAGCACGTTGGCCTTGTCCACACTTGTAACCTTGCCCGAGCGCAGCCGCGCCATCTCAAAGGCGCGCCGTGCAATGCGCTCGACTTCATACACGGAGTAATTCATATCGTCGCAGCCCATCTCGCCCCAGCCGAGCCCGCTCTCGGCGCGATAGTGGCGGCCGAAGTACACGTCGCCGGTCAGCTCGCGGCAGATAACGATGTCAAAGCCATCGCCGATAATCTCCTTCTTTATCGGGCAGGCGTCCGACAGCGCCTTGTACATCATCGCGGGGCGGATGTTGGCGAAAAGTCCCAGCTCCGAGCGCAGGCCCAGTAGAGCCTTTTCCGGACGCCTGTCGGAGGGCACATCATCCCATTTGGGACCGCCCACCGCGCCAAGCAGAACGGAGTCTGCGGCCTTGCAGGTGTCGATGGCCTCCTGTGTCAGCGGAATACCGTTCGCGTCAATCGAGCAGCCGCCGGCGAGCACCTCGGTGTATTTGAAGCTGTGCCCAAATTTTTCTCCTACGCGGTCGAGCACCAAAAGCGCCTCGTCAACTATTTCTGGGCCGATTCCGTCGCCCTTCACAACAGCTATATTGTACTGCATGGCACTCATACTCCTCTCTTTTTCAGGGACTTGAGTAGTCCGCCGCTGGAAATTATGTCCTGAATAAACGGAGGGAAAGCCGCGGCCTGATAGGTCTCGCCGCGCGTCTCGTTGGTTATCACTCCCGTGTCAAAGTCCACCGAAACGGTGTCGCCGGTCTGTATCGCCTCGGCCGCTTGTGCACACTCAAGTATTGGCAGTCCGATGTTTATCGCGTTGCGGTAGAAGATGCGCGCGAACGACGCGGCGATGACGCAGGAGACCCTGTTCTCCCGCAGCACCAGCGGCGCGTGCTCGCGTGACGAACCGCAGCCGAAGTTGCTCTCCGCCACGACGATGTCGCCGGGCCGCACATTTTTCACAAAATCCGCGTCAATGTCCTCCATTGCGTGAGTGGACAAAACCGCGGGGTCGGCAATGTTGAGATAGCGTGCTGGGATGATAACGTCGGTGTCGACGTTGTCTCCGTATTTGAAAACTCTGCCCTTTGCAAGCATTTTTCTTATCCTCCTCATTTAATGTCTTCCGGCGAACAGATGTAGCCCGCAACGGCGGACGCCGCGGCAACCGCCGGGTTCGCGAGATAAATCTCGCTGGTGATGTGGCCCATGCGGCCGACAAAGTTGCGATTAGTGGTGGAAATCGCCCTCTCGCCCTCTGCAAGCACGCCCATGTGCCCGCCGAGACAGGGACCACAGGTAGGCGTGGAAACTATTGCTCCCGCCTCAATGAATATCAACGCCACCCCCCCCGCGATGCATTGAATATAAGCCGCCTGCGTTGCGGGAATTACAATGGCGCGCACGCCGGAAGCGACGTGACGGCCCTTGAGAATCTGCGCGGCAATGCGCATGTCGTCAAGGCGCCCGTGGGTGCGGGAGCCGATAACAGCCTGCTGAATTTCAATGTGTCCCAGCTCACCGACGGTTTTCGTGTTCTCTGGCAGGTGAGGGCAGGCCACAGTCGGCCGCAGCGCCGACAGGTCAAGCTCATAGACCTCGTCATACTCCGCGTCCGCGTCTGCCGCGAACTCCGTCACGGAGCGGTCAACACGGCCGGCAATGTACTCGCGCGTGCGCTCGTCCACGGGAAAAATGCCGTTTTTTGCGCCGGCCTCAATGGCCATGTTGCATATCGTGAAGCGGTCATCCATCGTCAGCTCTGCCACGCCCTCACCGGAAAACTCCATAGATTTGTACAGCGCGCCGTCCACGCCTATCATGCCGATAATGTGCAGGATAAGGTCTTTTCCCGAGACCCAGGGGGCTTTCTTTCCTCGGAGCACGAACTTAATTGCCGATGGCACCTTGAACCAGGCCTTGCCGGTCGCCATGCCGGCTGCCAGGTCGGTCGAGCCGACGCCGGTGGAAAACGCGCCGAGCGCGCCGTAGGTGCAGGTGTGAGAGTCCGCCCCTATTATCAGCTCGCCGGGGGCGGTCAGGCCCTTTTCCGGAAGCAGAGCGTGCTCCACGCCCATGTTGCCAACGTCGTAGAAATGGACTATGCCGTGTTTTTTTGCGAACTCGCGGCACTCTCTGCTCTGCTGCGCGGACATGATGTCCTTGTTTGGGACAAAGTGGTCCATGACCAGCGCGATTTTTGCGCGGTCGAACACGCTGTCAAATCCCGCTTTTTCCATCTCGCGTATTGCCACAGGGCCGGTGATGTCGTTTGCCAGCGTCAAATCGACGTTAGCCTCAATGAGCTGCCCAGCGCAAACGCTCTCCAGCCCAGCGTGTCCGGCCAGAATTTTCTGAGTCATTGTCATTGCCATGCTTTTTCCTCCGTCAGTCCTTGAAATACTTGTTAATGCCGTTGATGTAGGCCTTGATAGACGCCTCGATAACGTCCGTGGAAACTCCGCGTCCGGTCACAAGCTCGCCGGGGTCAATCTCAATTTTCACTATCGCTTCGGCTTGAGAGTCCTGCCCGTCCGTTATGGCCTTGAGCGAGTAGTCCCGCAGTGCGATGTCGCGGCCGACAATCTTGTTTATCGCGCGGTAGGCCGCCTCGATGGGACCGTTGTAGGCCGCAACGCGCTCGGCCGTGTCCTTGTCTCCTTTTTTCAGGCGTATCACCGCCGTGGAGGTTATTGTGTTGCCGGAGTTTATCACGAAGTTGTCCAGCGCGTACCTTTCCTCTCCGGTTACAGGCACAGCGCCGATGAGCGCCTCAAGGTCGCGGTCCTTTATTACCTTTTTCTTGTCAGCGAGGACCTTGAACTTCTCGAAGGCGCTGTTGATGGCATCACGGTCAAGCGTGTAGCCGAGCTCGCGCAGTCGGTCCTCAAAGGCGTGCCGGCCGGAGTGCTTGCCCAGGACAATCGCGTTTTTCGGAATACCGACGGATTCCGGCGTCATAATCTCGTAGGTCTCCTTGTTGCTGAGTACGCCGTGCTGGTGTATGCCGGCCTCGTGTGCGAAAGCGTTGGCACCCACAATCGGCTTGGTCGGAGCTACGCCGACGCCGGTGATGGTCTGAATCATGCGGCTGGCGCGGTAAATCTGGCGTGTGTCGATGTTGCACTCGATGCCGAAAATGTCGCGCCGAGTGTGCAGCGCCATGACGCACTCCTCCATGGAGGCGTTGCCCGCGCGCTCGCCTATGCCGTTTATCGTGCACTCAATCTGGTCTATTCCTGCCTCGACGCCGGCCAGCGAGTTGGCTACGGCCATGCCCAGGTCGTTATGCATGTGGCAGGACAGCACCACGTTCTCAATCCCCAGCGTGTGCTCGCGCAGATAGCGTATGCGCGCGGCGTACTCCTGTGGAATCATGTAGCCTACGGTGTCGGGGATGTTGAGCGTGGTCGCGCCGGCCTTTATTGCCGCTTCAAACACGCGGCAGAGGAAGTCAAGGTCGGAGCGGCAGGAGTCCTCGGCGGAGAACTCCACATCGGAGCAGTATTTCTTTGCGTAGGAGACGTGGTGCGCCGCGGAGGCGACAACCTCGTCGGGCGTCATCTTGAGCTTGTACTGCATGTGAACGGGCGAGGTGGCGATAAAGGTATGAATCCTGGCGCTGTTTGCGTGCTTTATCGACTCCCAGGCCGCGTCGATGTCGTGCTCGTCACAGCGGGAGAGCGAGCACACGGTTGAGTCCTTAACGATGCCGGCAATCGCGGCAATCGCGGCCGCGTCGCCGGGGGAAGCCACGGCAAAGCCGGCCTCGATGATATCCACGCGCAGAGCCTCAAGCTGTTTGGCAACCTCAATCTTCTCGCTGAGATTCATGCTACAGCCGGGTGACTGCTCACCGTCGCGCAGTGTGGTGTCGAAAATGCGAATTGTTCTGCCCATTTTTCTTCCTCCGTTTTGATGAAAGTGTAGTGTCGGGACAAAGCGGCTTCCGGACAAACAAAAAAGCCCCGTCCCTTGATGTAAGAGACGAAGCGTAAAACTCCGCGGTACCACTCTTATTGCCGCAAAACGCGGCCGCTCGGCGCACATCCAACAATGTGCCTCCCCGATAACGGAGGGAATCCGTTCGCACCTATAAGCCGGCGCCGCAAAAACGCGGCCGCTTTCAGCGGACTGCTCCCCGGCGAGTTTCACCGCGCTTGGACGCCGCCTCACACCCTCCGGCGGCTCTCTGAAGACATTAAACGGCTACTGTTCCGGTTCACTGCATTTTGAATTGTACATAGTTTACGCGAACAGCCGAGATTTGTCAAGCACTTTTTTGTGTTTCCGGTGCACGGCTGGCAGGTTCTGGCAATAAAGTTGACAAGGGCAAAAAAATTCTATATACTGTTTAGACAAAACATATGAAAAACGGATTAACGGGAGATAAATTTTAAAATGGCGAAATACTGCTCAAAGTGCGGCAGGGCGCTTCCGGAGGGCGTGGAAAAATGCCCCGTGTGTCACGCGCAGGAGGAAAATGGCTCCGAGGCGGCGCTCTTTACTCAGATAAACGCGCAGACAGAGGTGTGGAAGGACCCGTCGCAGCCGGAAAAAAAGCGCGTGAAAATACGCAGGAAGCCGGGCACGCGCGAAAAGCTGCTGATTTACTCCGGCGCAGTACTGCTCGTGGCGCTGACGGCCTTTGTGATAATCTTTACCCAGCCGGGCACGCGGATAAAACGTGCAATACGCTCCGGCGACTATGAAAAGGCCGCGTCTGTCTACTCAGAAAAGTATATGGAGCAGGGCAAGACGGCGGACGACTCGATTGGCCAGGCGCTGGAGAAAAAGGCGCAGGAGCTTTGCGTTGCCTTTGAAAACGAGGAGCTGAAGGAAAACGAGGTTGAAAAGCAGTTTGACAGCCTTTATTCCTTTGACCTGAACAGGCAGGGGCTGGACGCAAGCTATGCTCAGTATGAAAAGCTCAAGTCCACTCGCTCGCTTATAAGCAGGGCGGAGGGGATGATAATCAGCGAAAAATATCTTGAGGCCTGCGATTTGCTGCTTGAGGTGCCGGAGGATGACTCGAAATACGAGAGCGCTCAGCAAAGGGCGCAGGAGTGCCTTGAGCTGTACGGACAGTCTGTGCTCGTGCGCGCGGGCGAGTTGATGGCGGAGAACGACTATACCTCTGCGATAGCAGCGCTCAAGAGCGGAAACGAAGCCCTTAAGGAATACGATACCTTCAGTTCCGCCATTGACGAGAAGCTTGAGGAGTGCTTCAAAAGCTATGAGTCCCACGCGATTGTGGAGGCGGAGAACCTCGCGGAGATAGAGGAATACGGCAACGCGATGAACCTGATACAGACCTGTATAGACAGCATAGGTGACGAGACGGAGACACTGACCGCCGCGCTGGAGCGCTATGCGGAGCTGGCGCAGGGCAAAACCTCCTCCGACGCGGTGAGAAAGGCCGACGAGTTTTACGCACAGGGCCAGTATGCCGATGCGTTTCTGGAGCTTGAGACGGCCGCGGGACGGATTGAGGAGACCGACGAGCTTGATTCCGCCGTTGAGCGCCTTGAAAAGCGCTTTGCAGCGGACATGCTGACGAAGGCGGAGGAGACGCTCGCCGGAGCAAGGGAGAATATTGACGCGGCGGTGGAGGTGCTTGACAAAGCTGCGGCCATACGTCCGCTTGAAGAGCTGGACGAGTACAGGGAGAAATTAGAGTCTCTGCGCCCGCTCAGTCTTGTACAGGCTCAGTATAAACAGCGCGAGGGCGACGTATACCGCTCCGCGAGCGAATTTGAGGCCACCAGCGGCACGAAATACGCGGACGGCTGGATATGGGGCGGAGACGGAGACTATATCAGTTACGAGTTGGGCGGAGCCTACGACACTCTTGAGGGAACGCTGGCTGTACGCCGCGGCAACGGAGCCTCGTTCAGCGGATATTTTGAGATCTGGTGTGACGGAGAGCTGAAATACACCTCCGAGACGCTGTATCCCAACTCTGAGGCGCAGGGCTTTTCGTGGGAGGTGTCCGGTTGTGTGGAGCTGAAAATATTGTTCCACTGCAATTATGAGGTGAGCACCACTGAAAACGGTTACTGCTACCATGGTATCTGTACGCCGGTACTGACGAAGAACATGGAATAAGCGCAATAAACAGCCCACGGCTTTTGCCGTGGGCTGTTTATTATACAAAGGGCGTGTCAGACGCCGAAGCGCTCATGGTTATAGCGCTGGATTTCGTCGATGATAATCGGTTGAACGTGCGGGAAGATTGTGCCGGGGCCGCCGTATGTGATGCTGGGAATAAAGTGCGGAAGCTCGCCGTACTCGCGCAGAACGCGCTGTACCTCACTGCGAATTTCCTCTTCTCCGGCGTCTTCGCGGTCGATTACGGAATCGACGCCGCCCATGAGAGCCATGCGTCCGTTGAGCTGTTGGCTCAGCTTGACTATGTCATTTGTGGGCAGAAGACCCTGGAGGACGTCAACGCCGATGTCGGCCATGTCCTCGACAATCGGCTCCATGAAGGAGTCGGAGTGGTGTATGACAAGAATGTTGTTGGCGTGCAGGTAGTCGTAAAGCTTTCTGTACGGCTCCTTGAAAAATTCGCGCCATACCTCGGGTGACATTAAAAGGCTGGTCTGGGTGCCGAAGTCATCATGAGAGAGGATGGCGTCGGGATGCAGGTTTTCAACGATAAGCCTCATGTACTCCAGACGGTACTGCGTTATAACGTCAATTAGCTCGTGCACCTCATCCGGATTTGTCAAAAAGCTGCACAGCGTGTCCTCAAAGGTCATGAGCATGTGAAGCTGTTCGAAGATGCCTGTGCCCATGACTGTCATGGAGAGGTAATCGTCTCCGATTTCGGATTTGTTTTTGAGGGCGGTTTCCCAGCCATCGGAGCAGTTTGCGCGCAGGTCGGGGACCTTGACGTAATCCCGCCAGCACTCTATATCCTGAATCACCTGATTTTCGTCTGTCACGATTGGAATCGCAGCCGGCTGGTCCTCGGGGAAGGATATATAGGTTCCCCAGCGGTCATACGAGTCGGTGCCTTTGACACGATTCCCGCGTACGTATTGAAACACGGGGTCTCCGGCGATGGGACGGAATGCCGTGTAGCAGATGGGGAGCCTGTCAGGCTTTCCACCGGGGCGGATGGTCTCTAAAAAGTTTTGTTTTTCAGTAAGCATGGCGACATCCTCCTCAGATTACATAAATATATTCAAAGCATATCATCTCTTTTTTTTTGCGTCAAATTAGTATTTGGACTGTCAGATATTCCAAAGAAAAGGGTAAAGACAGGCTTTTTGACAACATTTG
>CATJWG010000167.1 GCA_949744165.1 uncultured Eubacteriales bacterium
GAGCGGTCGTCCATGTTGATGATGTCCTCGAACACGAACATGCGCTTGCGTATCTCGTCGGCCAGCTCCTGGTCGTAGGTCGCAAGGCCGTCGAAGATGTTCTTCTCGCTCGTACGGTCAAGGTTGTTCATCACATCGGCAACATAGTCTATACCGCCAATCTTGACGTTTGTGCTCGTTACAATGCTTGAGAACTTCTTGCGCATTTCGGCCTCTATTATTTTGACGGCGTTGGGCGAGACGCTTTCTATCTTTGCCATGCCCTCCACCACCTGGATCTGACGTTTTTCGTCGAGCTGGGATATCACGCCCGCGGCCCTGTCCGCCTCGACATAGGACAGCACAAGCGAAATTGTCTGCGGGCGCTCATTCTGCAGCGCGGAGAACAGAGACTTCTCATCTGCCTTCTCCATGAAGGAGAAGCTGCGGTTCTGAAGAGACTTTGTGACTTTACCCAGCAACTCCTCGGCAGTCTGGGCTCCGTAGGCCTTCTCCAGTACTGTCCGTGCGTATTCGAGTCCGCCCTCGGTTACTGCACGGTTTGTACGACAAAGCTGATAAAACTCGTTTAGTATCTCCTCTGTCTGGTCAGAGTCGAGGAAACCGAGCTTGGCGACCTCCAATGTGAGCTGCTCAACGTCCTCCGGCTCCATGTGCTTATAGAGCAGGGATGCGCGCTCGACTCCCAGAGCGATAATCACCGTGGCCGCGCGCTGCGCGCCGGACACTGAGCTTATATCAACTGTTTTAGCGGGTTTAACAGTGGGGCTCGGGTTGGGCACAGGGGCGGGGGCGGGAGCCGCCTTCGCCTCGGCTACTGCTGCCTTAGCCATTGTCATCATCCTCCTTTAGCCAGCTCTTGACCAGAAGGGCCGCGACTTCCATGTTTTCATCCACAAATTCGCGTATACTCTGGCGCAGCTCCATGCTGCGCTCGGTATTGAGCTCCATAACGTCGGCGCCGGTCGGCTCACTGCCCTCGGCAGGCATGACGGAGTTGAGCAGCTCCTCGACCGCCTTCATTTCCTCCTCCTTCTTTCTGCGCTTTCTCTTGCGCAGGAGCAGGAGCACAACCACCAGGACGATTATCAGCAGCAGTCCGCCCGCCGCGGCGATTATCACCCAGAGCGGAAGGTCCTCAAAGCTGAACTTAATATCGCTTCCGTCCGGAGGCGCGGCTTCCTCAGGCGGGACATAGAATGGCCAGGCAATTACAGAAATCTTGCTTGCAAGATATTCTGCGGCGGTCATATTCTCCGTTGCCACAGCATTTATTCCCGCAGCATTGGCAACCAGAGCGCGGACTCTGTCTTCATCTACTATTCCGGCGGTCGTGGAGTTTATACTCACGGCGGCGGTACAGTCGCTTATATAGCCGGCGGTACGAACTGTGTAGGTCTTGGTCTTGGAGTTATCCATCTCCACACTGCCGCTGCCCTCAATTTTTCCGTTGTATTCATCGTCTTCAGGCTCCTGCTCAACGTACTGCGGCAGGTCGGAGTTTGTGGGGGTGCCGACAAGTCCACCGGCAATAGCCTCGTCCTCGGCAATCAGACTGTAGTTATAAAAACGGCTGCCTATAATGCCTGCGCCGCCGGTCGAACCGTCGAGCGCGTAGTCGGGCAGGTGAACCTGATAGTCCTCAATCGTGCTGTCGCCAACCTCAACAACGCAGTTTACTGCCACGGCGACGTTTTCCTCACCGTAGACAGGAACAAGTACCTGCATTATATGCGTGCGCACGATGTTGCTCCACTGCTGCTCGAGCTGGAGCTTTAGCGCGGAGGCGTCCGCGCCGCTGGCGCCTCCACCGAAGGTGTTATATGAGTTGCCCCACGTATCTTCTATGGACACGTTGCTTACATCCAGCCCAGCAACGGAGTGGGCCATGTAGTTTCGTATCGAGTTGGCCTGACCGTCGGTCAGTAGTTTGCCCTCCTGCATCGTCAGAACCACGGTGGCCGTGGCGTTGACAACGTTGTTCGTGTCCAGCACGTAGCCGCGGTCCTCGCCGGTGTTTATCTGCACGCTCGCGTCGCGCACGCCCTCAAATGTTCGTATCGTATTGCGCATCTCCTCCATGAGTGCGACGTTCCAGGCGTTTTCGCGGTCCGACTGCGTGCTCAGCGCGCTCACGCGCTCAAAATATCCGCTGAAGGGGGCGTTCGAGGTTGAATGCTGCTCCTGAAGCAGCTTTGCCTTGAGATTATACACCTGGCTCTCCGGCACCAGGATGGTGCCCGTGCCTTCCATTTTATAATCGGTAAAGCCCTGATTATCCAGCCATGTCAGCACCGTAGACGTCTCCTGCGAGGTCGCGCCCGTTATCAGGGTACTGTACGGCCGTGTATTTGTGAAAACGACAATGCCCGCGACAGCGAGTACCAAAGCCGCGGCAATTATAATCCATATTTTCCTGGAAACCTTTCCAGCGGTCATCTTAACTTTTTCCAGATAGCCTTTCAGCTTTTCCTTGTTCAAGCGCAATCACCCCGCTTACCGTGTTCTCTCTAACTCTTCGCACATGCTCAGACACTCATGCTCGTAAGCTGGTTATACACGTCCAGGGCCTTGTTCCGAAGCTGGATAAGCAGGTCTACGGCAATCTCATTCTTGTAAGCGGAAATTCCTATCTGCGCTGGGTTGTCAAGCTGACCGGTCGCCAGAAGGTACTGGTCATTTACAAACTGCGCGTCGGTATCCTTAACATTCTGAATTGCATCCTTAAAAATCGACACAACAAAATTTTCGTCCCCGTCGTTATCCTCAGCGCCGCTGACCGTGCTTTGCTTGGTCTCAAGCGCCGTTTTGAAAACGGAGGCGAAAGCGCCGTCACCCGCGGCACCGGTTTTCTGGGCTCCGGCGCCGCGGTCATTTATTTTCAGCGGGTTTATTCCCTGTATAGTATTGGCGATACCCATGCCCTCGCTTGTGATGCTCATCGGCCGATTATCTCCTTTAATCGCAATTTTTTATAATTTATTTACCTATCTCCAGAGCGCTGGCAATTACAGACTTCATCGTATTGAAAGCCGTAACATTTGACGCGTAGGCGCGCGAAGCGGCCATGGCGTCAGCAATCTCGAGCACCATGTCTACATTCGGCATCTCTACATAGCCATCCTCATTGGCGTCGGGGCTTGTGGGGTCGTACACCAGCTTCATGGGGGACTGCTCATCCTCCACAATCTGCGTTACACGGACGCCTCCGGCGGTCGGGCTTACTGCCGAGTTGGCAATGCTGCCGTTCGCCGCGCGGGCCATAGCGTCGCGAAAAGTGTCCCTGCCGCTCTCAGCCTGGAACACTACCATCTTGCGGCGGTAGGCTCCACCGCCGTTTTCCGTGCGCGTAGTCTGGGCATTGGTGACGTTTTCCGCCACCACGTCAAGACGAAGCTGCTGCGCCGTGAGGCCGGAGCCAATAATATTTATGCTGCTTAAAAATGCCATTTACCCCGCCTCCTTACTGTCCGCGCACTGCCATACGCAGTATCGCGTAGCTCTTGTTTATCGCATTATATATATATTGCTGCTGATAGGCGTTGCGCACCATTTCAACCATCTGCTCGGTGGTATCCACGTTGTTATCGTCCATACGCTTGGCGTCCGAAGGCTCAATGACGTACATCTCGGAGTTCTCAATTACGCTGCGGACGGACTGCCCTGCACGCCGACCGTACTCGTCCCTGCCCTCGGCAGCCATGCGAAGCTTGTCGCGAATGCTCTCCTCAAAGGTTACCACCTTCGCTTTGTAGTTCGGAGTCTCGACGTTTGCCACGTTGTCGAGTATCGCCGCCTGCTTGGTCCACAGAAAATCCATGGATTTTTCCATCAACAGCATGGAGTTGCTTGTTAAAAAGTCCATATTCACGCTCCCCGTTCACACACCGCCGCGGCCACAGCGGGCCGACGGCGTAATATAGCTATTATGAATGAGATTTCATAAAAATGCAAGTATTTTAGGTCATCCAAAAACAGGAATATGCGCCGCAGCCTCAGTTTTTGACAATACGACAACAGGGGGACGTCTTTGGGGGCGTTCCCTTGCGGCTTTTCTGCTATTGGCACTAATCCATTTTGCATCATTATAGCACTATGCTGAAATAAACGCAAGAGTTTTGAGCTATCCTTAATTGTGCGTTTTGGAAAAAATCAACATCGCTTTTGGGTACAGTTTTATTCATTGAGCCCGGGTCCACTCGCTATAATTTTGCATATGGGCATATATCCCAAATGCAATGTCGCATCCCGTGAAGGTATAGATACTTTTTTTATTTCAGATTTTACTTTTTTCAGATTTGGATTTTTATTGTGCATTTTGGGAAGCGTTACATTAAATAAAGAAATGAAAGGAGGGGCCTTGGGGCCGCCCCCCCTTTAGGTTTTTGGTGTTTTTTATAAAATGGTTCCAC
>CATJWG010000168.1 GCA_949744165.1 uncultured Eubacteriales bacterium
CCCGCGTTTCGTCCGAAACGGTAAGGCCGCCGGCAAGTCCCTTTTTCTTCAGCAGCGCGTTTGCCGCCTTCGCCGTGTCCGCGCCGAGCTCCTTTTTGTCGCGCTCGTTGAAGATAAGCTCCTCCGAGCCGGTGGCCGCCGCTTTCGCGGTCTGTCCGGCCAGAAAGGCTATGTACTCCTCGCGCGGCATCTGCCCTATGTTCTCCACGGCACGGTTGAAAGCCTTGGACACCATCTCCTGCTTGAAGGCGAGAATTGACTTCCTCGCTTCCATGTCCGCCGCGCTGGCCATGCGCTCAACACGGTTTTCACAGTTTTTGGTGCCGGCCTGGACGCGCTTCCAATACTCGTCCTGAGCTTTCTTGTCGTATTCCTTCTTGATTTCTTCGCACTTTGCGACGGCCTCGGCTTTTACCGAGTCAATCTCCGCGCGCGCTTCGGCCTCAAGCTTTGCGGTGATTTTTTCGATTCCGTTCATATCGAATCCCCTTTTCTTGTCGGGATAATCAGAACTGCAGGAGCATCAGCATGGAAGCCAGCAGGGAAAGTATGGCATAGAACTCAACAATACCGCACAGCAGCAGGCCCTTGGACCAATCGTCCGGCTTCTTTGCAAGGATGTTGATGGAGCCGGCAGCAACCTTACCCTGAGCAATAGCGGAGAGAAGTCCGCCCAGCGCCATGGGCATGCAGGCGACAAAGTAAGCCATGCCGGTGGCAGTGGTCATACTGAGCAGCGTGTTGAAGTCGCCGCCCATGAGACCCATGCGGGCGATTGCGAAGAAGAAAACGACCATGCCGTACAGTCCCTGAGTACCGGGAAGAAGCTGGAGAACCATGACCTTACCGGACTTGGAGGGGTCCTGGGAAAGAAGGCCGGTACCTGCCTCACCGGCAATGCCGGTGCCCTTGGCCGAGCCGACACAGCTCAGACCGACTGCAAGACCTGCGCCCAGAAGGGCAAGTGCCAATCCACCAAAAGATTCCAGAAAACTCATTTCAATAACCTCCTGTTTTTACAATTCTTTTATTTTTTTATGACGTTTATGTATTGCGTTTTAATTTTCATGGGACGGAACGGCTTGCCGCCGTCCTCATAGAAGCGCCCGAAAAACTCAAGGCACTGGAGACGCATGTCGTGTACATAGCAGCCGAGAATATTCAGCGCAAAGTTCAGCGCGTTGCCTATAAGGGCGACTATGATGAAGGTAACCACGTTCCCAGTCATCGCGCCGAGCTGGTTGAACACCTGCGCCACTACCGCGCCGGCAAGCATAAGAGCCATCAGGCGGGAGTAGGAGAGAATATCGCTGAAGTAGCCGGTGATACCATTGTACAGGGAGCCAAATATTCCGGTTATTATGCCGAAGCCCTTCTTTCCGTAGCCCTGGGTGATGACCAGCACCACAACGGCGGCGATAAGGGCAGCCTTAATCTGTCCTATGGCATAGCCTACTCCAGCAATAATGAATACCAGGAACCAAGCGCCCTCGCCGCACAGCGCGGACATCGTCTCTCCGCGCTTGATTTTCATGTACATGCTGACAATCATACCGGTAAACACCTGGATAACGCCAAGGATAAGCGAGCCTATGAGCACCGCGACCGCGTCGTCCAGAGGTGAGAACAGCGCCGGCAGGGCAAATGCGCTCTCCGGATTGAAAAGCTTGATAAGCTGAGGAATGAGGTCTCCAAAGAAACCGCCGGTAAGCGCGCCCCAGATAAAGGTGCTCACTCCGCACAGGCCCATCAGCGGCATCATATAGCGCATTGTCGCGCCCTGCGGCTTCGCCTTCGTCACCACTATCAGGGACAGCAGCATCATTATCAGGCCATAGCCCATGTCCGCCATCATCATCCCGTAGAACACAATAAAGAACGGCGCCATCAGCGGGTTGGGGTCAACAGAGCCGTAGGCTGGCAGGGAGTACATATCCGTGACCATGTTCATTGGACGCACCAGCTTGCCGTTTCTCAAATCCACTGGAACGTCACTATACTCCTCCTGCGCGGGCTCAGTAAGCTCATAAGCGCAGTCAAACCCTGCAAGGGCCTTCTCCATGGCCGGTATCTCCGGCACGGAAACCCAGCCCTCGAGCAAGACGGCCTTTTCCGTCTTGAGCAGCCGTTCCGCGGCCTCCTCAACGTCCACGCGCGTATTTATGCGGTCGAAGCAGACCTTTATCATGTCCCTGTTGTTTGCCTGCTGCTCAAGCTGCGCCTGGCACGCAGCTTTGTCTGCGGCCAGCTTTTCCAACACATCCTGCGTGGATTTTATGTTCTCCTGCGCGCTTCCGGTCACGGCGCCGAAAGCCGGCGCGGCAAAGCCGTAATCCCGCAGCACGGGCATGACCGCGTCCTCCTCACTGCGCAGGCAGAACACGCTCAGATAGCGCAGATTTTCGTCGGAGGAAATCTCGAATATCTCTGACTCAGGCAGAGCCCCGGTCAGCGCCGTGCTCAGCGCTCCCAAGTCAGCCGTAGCCGGAACGGTGCCGAGCAGCATGGAAACATACCTGGTGCCGTTTGTCTCCAGCGGCAGCTCAAAGCCGCGCCAAGGAGTCAGCGCCTCGATAAGCAGGTGCTGGCGGTTTTCCTCCGCTGTATCGCTGCGTACTCTCTCGTCGAGCGCGATTATCTCGCGCGCGGCCGTCAGGGCGGACTCAAGCTCGGTCTCCTCCAAAAACTGCGCTTCGCCCATCTCCGGACGCGGAGTAAGCATTGGCGTTTTTTTCGGCACGTATCGGTCAAGAAGCTTTATTGCCTCGGATAAGGCGGTTTTCTTTGCCCGCCATTCCACCGCGTCGCTGCTCTCGCGCGTCAGCACACCTGCCATATCAGCGTCAGAAAGGATTTCGTTCTGCTCCCTGACCTCGACACAACCTAAGCGCATCAGCTCGTGGAGTATCTCGTCCTTCTGTGAGCGAGTCGCCAGAAGGCTCAGTTTTTTCATTCTGACTATCGCCATTAACTGTTCACGATCCTTTCGACAATGAGCTCGGCCGCCTTGTCAAGCCTGACGTCCGCCTTTGCTCTCATAGCCGCTTTTCTGTTCTCGTTGCTCTGGGCAAGCTCGGACGCGCTGGCCTTTGCCTTTTCCTCAGCTTTTTTCATCAGCTCGGCTATCTCCGCATCCGCTTTTTTGATTGCCGAAGCGATTGCTTCCTCGCCGCCTGCCTGTGCCTGCGCGATGCTGCGCTTTGCTTCAGCAGCCGCCTCAGCCTTCATCTGCCTGACCTTTTCTTCGGTTCCGGTGATGGCCGCAATAGCTTCAAGAGACATGAAAACACCCCCATTTCCTTATATTTGGTCTTTGTTTTTTTGCTATATTAATGCGCTCGGACTTGGCAGCAGCCCGTGCGAACATAGCCTCGACTTTATGCTTAAAAAGGGTTTTTGAGTCAACTCCACAGTAAAAGTGCGATATTCTGTAATTGGGCCCAAACATAAGCCCTCCTCCGACTTTTTCAGCCGGAAAAGGGCGCGGCAAACATTCACCGCCTGCGCTCCTGACAAGGTCATTGAGCAGGCGCCCGATTTAATCGCAGCTTTTCCGCGCGCTGCACACCACAATGCAAAAATCACGGTGTGTTAATTATACGACATACAAATGGCAATTTCAAGTCCAAATCGGAATTATCTGACACGAGCACACCAAAATCTTAAAATTGCATAAAAGTCTTGATATTTATACGCGTCCAATGTATAATTGGCCTATATTTTCCGGTGGGAGCATTACCTCCGCTTCCTGCCATGATTACGAAACCAAATACAGGAGGAGCACATAATGCCCGAGACCACATATAAGCGCCGCTTCGGCGACCGAAAGGAGGGCCGGCTGCTTCGCTCCCTGGCCCCATTCTACAAATTTACGCCCTACATAATGGTCAAACGCAACGACGCCATGGACTATTTCACCGACAGTGTGGAATGTACGGAAATTGACCGTTGGCTGAGAGTCAAGCGCAGCGAGGGCTGTAAGGGGATTGGCATACTCCATCTCTTCATCGCCGCTTACATACGAACAATAGCCCATTGCCCCGGGCTCAACCGGTTTGTCTCCGGTCAAAAGATATACGCGCGCAACAAAATTGAAATAGTCATGACTGTAAAGCGCGCCATGACCGTGGATGCGCCGGAGACGACGATAAAGGTCGTATTTAACCCAAGCGACACAGTTTATGATGTCTACCGCAAGCTCAACGAGAAGATAGACGAGATAAAAGCCAACGACGGGGACAACAACACAGAGCAGGTCGCCGCCTCCTTAGGAAAAGTGCCTGGGCTGTTTCTGAAATTCGTTGTATGGCTGTTAAACCTCATGGACTATTTCGGCTGGATACCGCAGCCATTGCTCGACGCCAGCCCTTTCCACGGCAGCATGATAATAACAGATCTCGGCTCGCTGGGTATTCCGCCGATATATCATCATCTTTACAACTTCGGCAACCTGCCCGTGTTCATCGCCTTCGGCGCCAAGCATCGCACTGTGGAGCTGGACAAGACTGGCACGCCGGTGGAGCGCAAGTATTTCGACTATAAGGTTGTGATGGACGAACGCATAATAGACGGCATGTATTACGCCACGGCGTTTAAATACATTAAATATTATCTCCGCAGCCCCGAAGCCCTTGAAGCTCCGCCACAGGAGATACGCGAGGACATATTTTAATTAAACAAAGCAAGAGGCCGCTTTGCGGCCTCTCATTTGGCAAAGGAGTTTTCTATGAAAGCAATAATGACAGTCATCAGCACCGACAGGGTTGGCATAATCGCTGAGATTACTACGCTGCTGGCCTCCATGAGCGTAAACATCCTCGACCTGAACCAGACTATAATGGGTGGAATGTTTACCATGACCATCCTTGTGGACACCTCAACCTCCGATTACGGATTTGAGGATATTCGCGCCGCTCTGACAGAAAAGGGTGAGAGCGCAAGCCTGACCATTCGTATTCAGCGTGCAGACATCTTCAACGCTATGCACAGAATCTGAGGTGCCTCCAATGCTCAACATATCCGATATAATGAAGACCCTGGACATGATAGACCATCAGCACCTTGACATACGCACCATAACAATGGGAATCTCCCTGCGCGACTGCGCCCACCCCGACATGTCCGTCTGCGCGCGTAAAATCTACGACAAGATATGCCATTGCGCCGAGCATCTGGTGGAAACCGGCTGTACTATCGAGAATGAGTACGGCATACCCATCGTCAACAAACGCATCTCCGTCACTCCCGCGGCGCTCGTGGCCGAGTCCTGTGAGGGCGGGGACTATGTGCTCATCGCCAGGTCCATGGACAACGCGGCCAGGCAGTGCGGCGTCAACTTCATCGGCGGCTACTCCGCACTGGTCCACAAAGGATTCACCAACGGCGACCGCCGGCTCATCGAGTCTATACCCGAAGCTCTGGCAGAGACGGAGCTGGTCTGCTCAAGCGTGAACATAGCCACAACCAAGGCCGGCATAAACATGGACGCCGTGGCGCTCATGGGCAAAATAATAAAGCAGACAGCCGAGCTCACCGCCGACAGCGGAGGCCTCGGCTGCGCCAAGCTGGTTGTTTTCGCCAACGCGGTAGAGGACAACCCCTTCATGGCCGGCGCTTTCCACGGCATTGGCGAGCCGGAGTGCGTGATAAACGTTGGCGTATCCGGCCCCGGCGTTGTTCACAGCGCGCTCAAGTCCGTCAAGGGCCAGTCCTTCGACGTGGTGGCCGAGACGGTTAAGCGCACAGCCTTCCGCATAACGCGAATGGGTCAGCTTGTGGCTCAGGAGGCATCTCAAAGGCTTGGCGTGCCTTTCGGTGTGGTAGACCTGTCTCTGGCTCCCACTCCCGCAGTGGGTGACAGCGTAGCGCGCATACTTGAGGAAATGGGCCTTGAGGTCTGCGGCACACACGGCACAACCGCTGCGCTGGCGCTGCTCAACGACGCGGTGAAAAAGGGCGGCATAATGGCCTCAAGCCATGTCGGCGGCCTGTCGGGCGCTTTCATTCCCGTAAGTGAGGATGAGGGCATGATAGCCGCCGCACGCCGCGGAACACTCACGCTTGAGAAGTTAGAGGCCATGACCTGCGTTTGCTCTGTCGGTCTGGACATGATAGCCGTGCCGGGCGACACAAGCGCGGATACCATCTCCGCCATAATAGCCGATGAGGCTGCCATAGGCGTGGTCAACTCCAAGACTACCGCCGTGAGAATAATTCCCGCACCCGGCAAAACTGTTGGCGACAATGTGGAGTTCGGCGGCCTGCTCGGCAATGCCCCCGTGATGCCTGTTCATCCCGAGAGCTCGGCCGGATTTATAGCCCGCGGCGGCAGAATTCCCGCCCCGATGCAGAGTCTGAAAAACTGATGTTTCGAAAATAAAAAATGCGGAAGATTGAAAAATCTTCCGCATTTTTTCGCTTTTTCGGACACAAATCAGTAATCTACAGAACGGGAATAATCTATCTGAGTTTCCAGCAGCTTGCCGTTTGTATCATAAATCTCCGCCGTGATTCGCAGACGATACTCATATCCGGATGTAACGTACCATACTTTATCCAAAGAAATACGCCCTGTATCCTCACCTGTCCATGTCTTAATGGTACTCCAACCACTGCCTCCATCCCGCTGGAGCTCTATTGTTAAATCAATGGTATCTGTTGACTCATAGGTAACTATTTTGGAATAGCAAGAAGACTTTCCGCTGCTGCTGATATCAAAAGCAATATCAAATGTACTTATACGAAAATAGCGCGGCTGTACAGCATCATTTTCCGCAAATGCAAAAGCGGCAGGAGCCATGATGCCTAACACAAGAACAATAGTCAGCAGCAGGGTAACAACTTTTTTCATTCGAACATTCCTCCCAAATAAATAGGTTTTCTTAAATCTTGCACTTAAGTAAACGCCCGCTTTGACATAATGCAACATCAAAATTCCTGTCCTGTGTATGTTACGCTGAAAATAACATTTAGTGCTTCCTCCATGCTAACCCCATCACATATAATATCAACAAAAATCTGATTTTCTTCATCTATCAACACCGCACGTATTCGCTCACCCTTTTCCACAAGCAATCCACCATGGCCGTCGAGCTCTATATCCTCAACATTATCGGCATTTTCTGTATCAAATTGGTGAAGCATATTCTCCGAGCCATTCGTTACTTCCAACATGATTTTTGCATCGTTCTCTCCCATGTACGTTTTCCAGCCTGAAAACCTATCGCCTCCCGTTTCGGTCAGAGTAAATCCCTCTGGAACTTCAGCGAATTCATAAGGAAGTAAATCTTCTTTACCAGATGTTGACATTGCTATATTGCCTTCTTCAAAGCTCATACTCGTCGCCACGTCTGAGACCTCAATCAGCAGATTAAGCGTCACTGAGCGCACCTCTGGCGACACGGCATAGATTCCGGTAAACAGCAGCATCGCCGTAAACGCTGCTACCGAAATACGCTGGAATACGCGCCAAACCGCATGTGCCGCGCGAGTGCGCTTCTGTTTGCTGAAATATCGCGCAATGGTCTTGAGACTGCGCCGGTCCACCTCCTCCGGTATGACAAAATCTGGGTCAGCCTTCAAGCGCTCGTTTTCCTTCAGCAGTTCCCTGCCCTCCTCAGACATAATTTCATCCATCATTACGGAAAACATGGCATCCTCGTATTGTTCCATCAAATCCTTGCGTGATTTCATTAAATCCCTCCTTCATATATACTGACACCTCAACACCGGCTTTTGCAACACCTAAAATTAAAAAAACTGCAAATTTTATCTCTAAGCATATAAATTCTTTATACCCGATTCCATATTTTTCTGTACGCCCCTTACTGTGCAATCACGTGCCACAGCAGACCAAGTTTCCCTGTTTTTGTTGCATTTCATGCAATTTCGCGTTTACTATGTCGAGGGTGTTGCGCCAGCAGCAGAAATATCATTGTTTACGCCAAGAAAAACGTTTACGCAAACGGGCGTTAAAAGCTATAAGGCCCACAGCGTCCGCCGGCAAAAGCAAATGGAATATTATTCGGTTATGAGCCCTAATGCGCAGCATTAGAGGCTCTTTTTGATTCTTCTTAGAGAAAAAAGTCGAAAAAAAGGAGGTATTGGAAAAGAAAGGAAAAAAGGGGATTATCGTTCCTGTACGAAAATGGAAGAATCCAGTACGATAGAAAGTATTGGAGGGGAGGACGGTGCTGAGAATGATATTCGGGATGAACTTGAAATATTATAGGACGCGCCAAGGTCTGACACAGGAAGAGGCAGCCGAAAAATGCAGCATCAGCAGTGAGTATTGGGGTAAGATGGAACGCGGCGTCCAGGCCGCCACTTTAGACATTGTGGAAAAAGTAAGTGTTGGTCTTGATATAAGTGCAAAGGATCTGTTTAATGAGATTAAATAATTACGATTTCATATTTGAGGGGGATCTTGCAATGATTGATGAGGCGTACGATTTACTGTACCGTCTTGGAGTAACGGCGAACTACACCGGCTTTTTTCATATGGCAAGCGCGGTTCTGCTGTGTGTACAGAGTCCAGAGAGGCTTCAGCTTGTGACGAAGTGGCTGTATCCGGACGTTGCCAAACTGTATGGGACAAGCTGGAAAGCAGTTGAGAGAAACATAAGAACAGTGGGCAGCATTATCTGGCGTGAGAACAGACCATTGCTTGAAGAGCTGGCTCGCAGACCGCTGACACAAAAGCCCTGCGCAGCAAAGCTATTGTCCATTTTGTCCCTGAGCCTTATGTCGCAGCCCAGCATTAAGCAGTAACCTTGCAGTGCGTCGGCGTGTGTCTCAGTAGCAGAAAAACCACGACGTAAATTCATCTCCAAACACTGTGCCCATCGAAGGCCGCCAACAAAAAACGCAAAAAGTAAAAGCAGTGGAACGGAGCTGTGAGATATAATCTCTACAGCTTCGTTTTACTGCTTTTTATACGTTTTCAGGGAAAAGTCGTCAATCCATTAAAAGCATTATTAAATTGGCCCGCATACTGTTCTTTACAGGCCAATCCTGACCATCGGTGCTTATCATACCGGACCGCCGGCGTTTGTCTCCTCGTCTATATCCCTGCACGCATCTATCATCTGCTGTATGAGGATTGACGCCTCAGGAGTGAACGCGTTTTTCCTTGTGACAATGGATAATGGGAAGCGCGGCTTTTCGGCAAGACGCCTGATAATCAGCGTCTTATTGTCGCATATTTTTTTCGCCATTCCCCTGGTAATCAGGGACACGCCCAAATCATTTTCAACATAGTTTTTCAGCGTACTCACCGAGGCGCACTTTATCTTAGGAGCAAAGCGGTTTGCCGGTATGCCATAATCCATCAGGAGCAGCCGGTATTCGTCGAAGCCTGTGCTGAGTATTATCAGTTTCTCATCGAGACAATCAGACAGGGATATTTCTCCTGCCCCTGCAAGAGGATTTTTCCTGTTGCACAAAAGAACAAGCTCATCGTAAATAAACGGAGATTTGTGCCACTTCTCGGTTTCCGGCAGCATTTGAAGGGCGCAGGTACGCAAAATACCTATGGCGTTTTTTTCCTTCTCGAGACACTGGAGGACGCCGTTCATATCTGTCTCCATCATCTCAAGATGAATGCAGGGGTGAGCCCTGTTGAACTCTACAAGAATTCCCGGGAGATTATAAAGATGGATAATTGGAACCGAGGCAATAGATATCGAGGCGCTTTCTTCCGATTTATTCAGCGAAATGGCATCCTGAAGCGCGGAAAAGGTTTCCACGATTTTTTCCGCGTAGGGAAGAATTGCTTTTCCGTCGTCCGTGAGCTGCGCTGTACGCGTGCTCCTGTCAAAAAGCGTTACGCCGAGCTCCTTTTCGAGCAGGCTGATATATTTTGATACATTGGCCTGCGAGGTATACATTTCCTCCGCCGCGTCGGAAAATCGCCTGCACCTTACCACGGCGAGAAATGCCTGAAACCAGATAATTTTCATAAGTCGTTATTATCCTTCAATGTGAATGCAAAGGTTCACTGCACAATGCCATTTTCTTTGTCATTCTACTATAAATTCATATTCAATGCAATAGATAACTGTTGTTTTTGCTAATATAATATTCCAGATTAGAATACTATGCCGGTAAAAGTGAATTGATTGTCGCTCTGAAAAATGATATATAATCATTAAACGACAGCTATAGATTGGTCAGGCAGAGCAGTCCCCTGAGCCTAATATTCAAAATACGGAGGAGCAGTTAATGACAAACGTCAAACTAACAGAAGAAGAGAAGCGAATGCTTGAAGGCGAGCAGGGAAAGGTTCGCCAGATTTGTATGGAGTATCTCGTGGAAATGTGCGAAATATCCGGAGCGGAGCGGCTGGTTGACCTGGACGGCACAGGAGATATGCATACCCCCGGCATAGTCATGTCGCCGTACTACGGCATAAGCATAGAGGACCTACGCGAGCTGGTCGCGGCAAAGGAGCATTTCAAGATTCCTACTTTCGCCGATAAATCCCCCTTCCCCGAGCAGCCGCCCATCCACGGCTGGGAGTCCTGCAATATCTGCTCTTACAGACAGGCAGGCATTCGACAGGATGACCCCTCATTTCACGCCAAGGCCATGCACAAGGAGGAATTCGATCTTCTCAGGAAGCTGGGCATGATTACCACTCACTCCTGCGCAAACTACCTGACTATGACCTACTGGCCCACCGTCGGACAACACTGCTCATGGTTTGAGAGCTCTCAGATTCCCTACTGCAACGCCGTCCTCGGAGCACGCACAAACTTTGACGGCTCCTTCGCCACCTGCTTTCTCGGCAAAGCCCCATATTACGGGATGCACATTACAGAGAACAGATATGCAACCGTACTCGTCAAAACCGACCGTCTTATCCACACCGATTTGGAGTGGGACGTCTTTGGCTACGCAGTGGGCTGCGATGTAAAATGCGATGTTCCTGTACTTACCGGCACCGCTAAGCCGACCACCACCCAGTACCAGAAGCTAAACTCTGCCATACATACCGGAGGTGCAGTGGAGATGTATCACATTCCAGGCAGCACACCTGAGGCGCCTACGCTGGACTTTGCGCTCGGGGGCAGGAAGCCACGCAGAGAAACCCTCATCGGCGAGACGGAGTTGCGCAGGGCCTATGAATATCTTAACTATCACACTTCGGACACTGTAGATATGGTCTATCTGGGCTGTCCGCACTTGAATATAGTAGACCTCATGAAGCTGACGGCTAAAATGGACGGAAAAAAGGTACAAATACCCATGTGGGTCATGACCGCCCCTTGGCTCTATCATTCTGCCGAGGAGTTGGGATATGTCCGTTCTCTTGCCAACGCCGGCATAACGCTCATGTCGGGAGCGTGTTTAGCCGCTATGGGCGCTGTACCAGAAGGAGTGCGCTGTATCGCTGTGGACACTGCCAAACAGGCAAACTACGTTACAGGCTGCTATCCTGACGACGACGTAAAGCTGCAGGTCTGCTACGGGACTACTGACGAGTGTATAGACGCGGCGCTGACCGGACGTTGGCGCGGCGAGTGGAGGTAAAGCTATGAAAAAAATCAGACTTAAGGGCCGTACCGAGTTCCCCGGCATCATTGAAGCAGAAGCTCTTGTTTCCTCAATGCCTCTGCAGGGCTTCACCAATGTTAACAGGGACAAGGGCTACACCACTGAGCGAAACCATCCGCTGTTTAAGATTTGCTATGAGGGCAAGGTTCTGGTGTTCCCGTCTCAACGCGGCTCCGGAGGCTTTTTAAGATACGGTCAGGGCAAAAAGCCTGCGGCGTTTATACATACGGTGGCAAGTCCGCTGAATGTTCTGTGCGCCCTGCAGGCCCATGTTCCTGCCATGACCGATTTTGAGGACGACCCAATGAAGTATATTGAAACCGGAGACATAGTGCTCGTCAACGCCGACCAGGGTTATATTGAAATTACTAAAAAAGACTGAATATTATAAGCGAAAGTGAGGGTAATGCTTTGACGGAAAGAGAAATATTTCAGTCCATACTGAGCCACAAAAAGCCTCCGAGATTCCCAAGAGATGCCATACAGCTTTCCTTTACGCCCGGCGAGCACACGTTTGAGCCGGATGGAGGGTATGACTGGTTTGGCGTTTACTGGGTCAAGCAGGCTGACGGAACACAGACCGAAAAACCCGGCTTCCGGCGCATCGAGAGCATGGAGGATTGGCAGGAAGCCATGCCCAAGTGCGTCAATGAGGAGGAAATGCGCCTCTGGGGAGAAAAAACACAGCAGGGCTACGACAGGGTCAACAAAATTCAGGTTGTAGGTCTATGGAGCGGGCATTTTGAGCGGATGCAGTCCCTCGTGGGCTTTGAGGACGCGCTTACCGCGTTCTATGAGTACCCCGATGAGGTCATGGAATATATGGAGGCGATGACGGATTTCAAGATTGAGGAAATGCGCCTGATAAAGAAGTATTACAACCCCGATATCATAAGTCCCCACGACGACTGGGGAATGAACACCAATATGTTCATCGCTCCCGATATGTGGCGCAAATTTATCAAGCCCCAGATAAAGAAAATGGTGTCCGCCGCGCAGGAGCTCGGCATGATATACGAGCAGCATAGCTGCGGCTATATCACCCAAATTGTCGGCGACCTTGTTGAGTGCGGCGTAAGCATGTTGGAGATACAAGCCGTCAACGACTTGAAATATATCAAGGAAAACTACGGTGACCGCGTCGTCCTGCGCGGCTGCTTCAACGGCCAAAAGCTGGGCGCACCCGACATGACTCCGGAAAAAGCCCGCGCGGAGGTCAGGAACACACTAAACATTGTCGCTATGGACGGAGGTTTCATAGCTCAGCGCATATGGGGCACCAAGCCTGAAGTCATGGCCGCCATATTCGACGAATACGAGCGTTTTTCCGACGAAAACTACAAATAAAAATTATTAAATGGAGGTAACAAAAATGAAAAAGCGCTTTTCTGCAATCCTTGCACTTGTCCTTGCGATATGCCTGCTGGCCGCCTGCGGAGGCACTCCGTCCGTCAACGCGCCTGCGGACAAGTCCCCAGCAAACTCCGCCGCGCCCGCTCCTTCCGCCCCTGAAGACAAGAACAACGACGCTTCCAAAGACGACGGCAAAACATGGGAGCTCAATCTCGGCTGCGTTGCCAATGACCCCGCGAACGTAACTGAGTACAATGCCAACGGCAAGGCCATTCAGATTTTTGCCGACAAGGTTGACGAGTATACAAACGGACGTGTCAAGGTCAACATCCATTGGGCAAGCGTCCTCGGCAGCAACGTGGCCATGTACGACGAAATACAGATGGGCTCCCTTGACTTCCACGCCGGTCAGCCCATGTCCAGCGCCGACGCAAGATTCGCATGCTGGAACCTCCCCTTCATGTTCGATAACTACGACGAGATTTGGGCCGCTACCAACAGAGACGGCGGCGAGGTCTTTGCCCTGAGCTCCGAATGGATGGCGGAGAGCGACGTTAAGCTTCTTGCCTTTGGCGTAGGCGCACTCCGCGGGTTTGTCTCCAACAATGAGGTCCACACACCCGCAGACGCCAAGAACCTGAAAATCAGAACATATGAGGACGCTCTGGTCAACAAGTTCTGGGGCAGCATAGGCACTGCTTCTATTATCCCCGGCTCCGAGATATATTCTGCGCTCCAGACCAAAACCGTTGACGCCATGGAGTTCCACGCCACGGGCTGCTACTCATTCAAGCTCAACGAGGTTGCCAACTACTTTGCCCCCCTGAACTGGCAGTGGACCAACGGCACTGTCCTATCCTGCCCCATGAGCCTGTGGGATTCCTTCCCCGCCGATATTCAGGAGGCCATTCAAAAGGCAGCTGACGACTATGCCATTTCCCAGTATCAGTGGATGGTTGAGGATGAAGAAACCGTTTTCGAAACTCTCTCCAACAGCGGCATGACTATTACCGACCTGACCGAAGCTGACATCGACGCATGGCATGACGCCGCAGATGCTCTTATTGACTACTACAAGGAGTATGTGGGCGCGGATGTCTATGAAGAGTATGTAGCAGCCGTGGAGGCATCAAAAAAATAAAGTGTTCTCCAATCTTGATGCAACGGGGAAGAAAATTCCCCGTTACATCTGATATCCGGTGTTTCCGTCCTTGAAAGGAGGATTAAACAGCGATGAAAAAACTGCTTGGCGGCCTTGACCGCGCTATTGGATTTGTCGCGCTCAATCTCGGCGGCATATACACGGCCGCCGCCTTTCTCCTGGTTTTGTTTACCGTCATCTGCCGCTATGTGCTGCATGTCAATACTGGGGGTATTGATGAGTTCACCACATATTTTGTCGTCTGCTCGGTCTGGGTTGGCGCGGTGCTCTGCTCCCGTGACCTGAACTCGGGGCAGATAAAAATCGACCTTTTGGCAAGCATTATAAAAAATCACACCGTCATGACCGTGATAAACATAGTATGGCAGATAATAGCCATAGCCGCCTCTGCTGTTTATTTCAAAATAGCCTATGACTATTTCCACTACCAGCTTGTTAAGGGCTCCGTGCTTTCCGGAATCCGCTTCCCCATGGCCGTGTTTTCGGGCACGATGACCATGTGCGTTGCACTTATCACAATCTATGAGGTCAGAAGGCTTGTTTTCATGGTCAGGTCTCTGTGCAAATCCTCAGATAAGGAGGACGACAAATAATGCTGCTTCTGCTTATTATCTGCATACTTATATTTGTCACGCTGATGTGCGGCCTGCCCGTGGCCTATGCTTTTCTTGGAGGCTCTCTGGCCTACCTTATAGCCACCGGAGGAAACCTGGCCCCGATAGCGGGAACCGCCTTCAACTCCATGAACAGCTTCGCCTATCTGGCGATACCTCTCTTTGTCCTCGCTGGAAGCCTGATGAGCAAGAGCGGAATAGCCGAGAGCATCTGCCGCTTCTGCTCGTCCATACTCCGCCGTTTTAAAGGCGGCATGGGCACCGCCATTGTGCTCGCCTCGATGATGTTCGGTATGCTCACCGGCTCCAACACCGCCACCATTATGGCCGTGAACAGCTTCCTGAAGGAGCCCATGAGAAAAATGGGCTGGAAAGAGGAGTACATAGCCGCTGTCATGGCCTCCTCCGGCCCCTTGGGGTATATGATACCTCCAAATACCAACGCCATTATGTTCGCGGTCATCGCCCAGTGCTCGGTCAGCGCCCTGTTTCTCAGCTCGCTTCTCCCCGGCATCCTCTGGGGCGTACTCATGATAGTTGTCAACCGCTTAATCTACAAGAAATATTACGACTCGAACCAGGCGGAAGAGGAATACGCCGAACAGGCAAAATATGAGGGCAGCCTCATGCCGGGTGAAACCAACGGACAGTATTTCCTTGGAATCGGCAGGTCTTTCATATCCACAATTCCCGCCCTGCTCATGCCGGTCATAATCTTCGGCGGAATCTACGGCGGCATATTTACCGCCACAGAGGCCGGCGCCGTATCCGGCCTGTATGCCATTCTGCTCGGCTTCGTGATAAAACGCACCATGAATGCGCGTCAGCTCTGGGATTGCTTCACAGACACCGGCAGACAAATGGGCGTTATACTGTTCATAACCCCCATGGCCGCCATATTTACCCGAGTGCTCATACTCAACGATGTTCCGAGTATCATTGCCTCTTTCATGCTGAGCCTGTCCAGCAACAGAATAATTCTGCTTCTGCTTATCGACCTTGTGTTCATCGTGGCGGGTTTTTTCCTGAACCCAACCGTTATAATTTACGTCGTAACGCCTCTTATCATGCCCACAGCGACGGCTATCGGCATTGAGGCTATTCAGCTCGGCTGTATGCTCTTTGTGGCCATAGGCATAGGCAACATAACGCCTCCCATGGCGATGAACCTCTTTATAGCGTCAAAGGCCGTCGGAGTCGATACCACCAAGGTCATACCGCCTATGATGTATTACTTCGTATTTGCCGGTCTGCCCATGATGCTGCTGGTTACCTTCTGGCCGG
This sequence comes from uncultured Eubacteriales bacterium, assembly GCA_949744165.1. Classification (GTDB taxonomy): domain Bacteria; phylum Bacillota; class Clostridia; order Oscillospirales; family Oscillospiraceae; genus JAMPGF01. The sequence goes on from CATJWG010000168.1 coordinate 15,970, forward strand.
CGCTGAGCCTCTGGCTGCCCTCCCTGATAGGCTGACGGCAGAGAAAAGGAAGTTGAACTATGCTTGAAATTTTTGAACCCGGCCGCAATATACCCGTAATTGAAGACACTGACGTTCTGGTAGCCGGCGGCGGTATTGCCGGCATAGCCGCCGCCCTGTCCGCCTCCAGAAACGGCGCGAGGGTTACGCTCGTTGAAAAGGAGTACGCCCTCGGCGGAATGGCCACTCTTGGCCTGATAACCATCTTCCTGCCCCTGTGCGACGGTATGGGACATCAGGTGGTGTACGGCATAGGCGAGGAGCTTCTCCGTCTGTCCATAACCTACGGCGCCGAGGCCGATTACCCATGCGCATGGCTCGACGGCAAAAGCGCAGAGGAGCGCAGGCACCACCGCTTCAAGGTCAGATACAACCCCCATATGTTTGCAATTCTCGCGGAAAAGCTGCTCCGGGAAAGCGGAGTAAACATACTCTACGGCAGCAGTGTCTGCGCCGCAGACGTTCAGGACGGGCTCATTTCCCACATCATAGCTGAAAACAAGTCCGGCCGTGTAGCGATAAAAGTCAAAAATGTTGTGGACTGCAGCGGCGATGCCGACGTGTGCAAGCTTTCAGGCGAGGATACATATACCAACCCCGAGGGCAACGGCCTTGCCAACTGGTATTATTATCATACTAAAGGAGAAGTCAAGCTCAACATGTTTGGTCTTGCCGACGTTGTCCCTGACCCAAAGCTGCGTTTGACGGCTCCTGACGAGGTTGAGCGCGCGGCCAGCATAGGCGATATGCGATTTTCCGGCGTAGACGGCGTACAACTGAGCCATGCTGTTCAGCTTGCCCACAGCAAGATGCTCGACGACATACTCAGTCGCCGTGCCAAATCACCCGACCTTGTCCCCGTCACGGTATCCGCTATCCCGCTGGTGCGTATGTCCCGCCGCCTTCGCGGCCGCTATGAGCTGTGCGAAACGGACATGGGCAAAAAGCTGCATGACAGCGTGGGAATGACCGGCGACTGGTGCCGTAATGGCCCCACCTATGAAATACCGTTCAGCGCCCTCGTCGGTAACAGGATAAAAAATCTCATAACTGCCGGCAGAATAATTTCCACCTCCGACGCGGTGTGGAACGTTACCCGCGTAATACCACCCAGCGCAGTGAGCGGTCAGGCGGCAGGAACGGCGGCGGCAATGTTTTCCTCCTTTGATAGCTGCGATGTATCCGCGCTCCAGGAAAGGTTGGTTGCACAAAGGGTAAAGCTTCACATGGACCAAGAAATGGATTAAAAGCTGCGTCTTGTGTTTTTCATTGCATAAAAGAGCTGATGAATTGGGTGATTCAACAGCTCTTTTGTAATATTCAGGCAGAACATTTCTTTAGTGCACAGCAAAACTTTTTATATGTCTTTACGTACTGCCACAGCGCATAAGCTACGGCAGAAACTTGATATACTCACTGGGCGACACACCCGTCTCACGGCGGAACACTTTGGCAAAATAATTGGCGCTGGCAAAACCTGAAGCCTCCGCAGCATAGGTTACGCTCGTGCCCCGCTCCTGCAAAAGCAGCTTAGCGTATTCAAGCTTTGTACGCGTGATATAGCGCCCTGGGGATACACCGGTTTTCTGTTTAAAGCTGCGGCTTAGGTGCGCCTTGGATACCCCAAGACGGCCTGCCAAGTCGTCAAGGCCCTTAAGGAGTGAAAACTCCTCCTGAATTACCGCAATCGCCGACTCCACAAGTGACGGCTGCTTGTATCTCCCCCGCTCTGGCAGCGCGAACAGGCGCAGCAGCAATCCGTAGCAAAGTTGCGAGGCCGTATCCGCCCTGACCGGGGAGTGCTCCGCGTCGTGCATATGCAGCGAACCCATACACTCACGCACAAACGCCGCGCCATCGGAACAGCAGGTGTTTCCCTCTCCCAATCTCGCAGCAAAAATGCGCTGTGGCAGCTCGCCGCGCATGTGCATGACAAAGCACAAGCTGTCCAATACTGCCTCGACACAGCACTCTGCCGCACCACACAGCAGCAGCGTTCTCCCAGCGTCAAGCAGGGCATAATCCGAGCGCGCCGAGACTGACACGCTGCCCTCTGCCGCTGCTGCGAGCATCCAGCCCCCGACGGAAAGCTTTTGAGCTTCTCCAGCCCTCATCACCAACACCCGCGCACAGTCAAGCGCCAGGAGCTCCCCTATCATCTCGTCCGCCTGTTCAGGGATTATAGCATATCCGTGTGCCCGTTGCGCTGCCATTGTCTCCCACCTGTCTCCTTATGGGTAAAATTATGATGTACTGCGTTCATGCTTGTGGCCGACTTACACCACGAACTTATTCTGTTGTCAACAATATCACCTGCCAAAAAATTTTGCAAGGGTAAATTTTTGACCTTTCCTGCAAGCTTACAATTTTTATTTAACATGATAATATTTTACCCTATATATCATCTTCTTGCTATTGAACGCCTCAACACAGCATGGTAAACTATAGCAACTATCAAAGGGTTGAAACGCTATCTTGAAAAGCTTCGGCAGTCAGGACATCTATGACCGGTTGGATGGGAACTAAGACTCTTTGATGTTAGGCATAAATTAATGAAAATCAGGTTGTGATATCATGTATATAACTGAATACAGGAAGGCCCTTGCAATGGGTCAGAAGGAGGCACGTATACACAAATCGCATGGCTTTTCACCCTATCTGCCAGTGCTTGATGAAATACTCGCAGAGGAGGAGACCTGTGGCGAGGTCGACCTTGGTCTTGTGGAAATTCCGCTTGAGATGGTCGTGGGCACAGAATTCTCCGGACGTAGCCGTTCATTTTCCCACAGCTTCAAGCCCCTGCTCGACGAGGACTCGGAATTTGCCTCAAAATGGATGTCCCTATGCCAGGCACACATGAACGAAGGAATATCGGAACCCATCCGTGTACACGAATACATGCATACCTTTTACGTCCGTGAGGGCCACAAGCGAGTGAGCGTGCTTCGGTATTTCGGCGCTGACCGCTTCCCCGCTTACGTCACGCGGATAATGCCCGTGAGAAGCGAAGCACGTGCCAGTAAAATCTACTACGAGTTTGTAGACTTCTATAAGCTAAGCGGCATTAACTACATCTGGCTGAGTGGAGTCGGCCGTTTCCAGCGGCTTCAGACCGCCGCCGGCAA
>CATJWG010000169.1 GCA_949744165.1 uncultured Eubacteriales bacterium
GGCGAGGTGCTGAAGGACCTTCGCTCTCTTACCGGTACGCTCCAAAATCTCAGCGATACATTGGCCGGCGTGGCGTCAAATGCCAGCGTCGGAAGTATAGACGACGCCGTGTCCCTTGCTGCCCGTGTGAGCGTGAACGTGGATACCGCGCTCGAGCAGCTCGACACCTTCAACGGAATTCTCAATACCTATGAGCCCGAGCTTCAAACCACGCTTACGGAGGCGCAGACCATCGCGGACAGCGCCGCGAAGGCTCTCGGCGCGATAAGCGACGCGGCCGGTACGGCTGAGAACCTTCTGCGGCAGAGTGGAGGCAGTCTTGACGCCGGTACTCAGCAGACGCTCTCATCTTTGGCTGCGGTACTGCGCAAGTCCACGAACGGCCTTGAGCAGACAGACACGATACGCAGCGCCATGGACGACCTTGACACGCTTATAAGCGGCCAGTGGAACAGCCACACGGGGGAGGACAATAACCTGCTTCTAATGGATTCCACCGCCGCGCCCGAGTCGCTAACCGACAGCCGCAACGAGGGAACAACGAGCATACAGTACCTCATGCGTAGCAGGGAGATTACTGAGAGCAGCGCTGAAACAGGCGATTCCCTGAAGCAGGAACAGGCCGACCGCGGCACATTCTGGAGCCGTGTAAAACAGATGTTCCAGGATATCTGGAACGCGATAAAGAGTATATTCTGAAAGCAAAAATCCCCGCCCTTGGGTGGGGATTTTTGCTTTTTAAAATTTCCTGTTGACAACGAACCGTATCACTCGTATAATACGGTTAGAAACTGTATTATACGAGTGATACGCTTTCGGGCTTGGAAAGGAGGGGAGGGCCTTTTGATATCCTTTGAGGACTTTAAGATGGCAGAGGGAAGCCCGATATATGTGCAGATTCTGCGGCACATAAAGCGCGGCATTGTCGCCGGCACGGTACGCGACGGGGACGAACTGCCCTCTCGGCGTATGCTCTCGGCCCTGCTGGGGGTCAACCCGAACACGGTGCAGAAGGCGTACAGAATGCTTGAGGAGGAGGGGCTTATGCAGTCACACTCGGGGGCAAAAAGCCTCATGCAGCTCGATGGGGGGAAAGCTGAGCTTGTACGTGCGGAGTTGACGCGGAGTATAGCCGGAGAATTGACATCGGCGCTCAGGCACATGGGGCTGACGCTCGGGCAGGTCGTGGAGCTTATTGAAAAAATGTGGGAGGATGATGAGGAATGAAAAGATATGTGTCGCTGTTTGGACTGTGGACGCGGCAGTGCGTGTATAAATTCCTGCTTCTGATGCTGATTATGGCGGCCGCGGAGACGGGGCTTTTCGCCCTGCAAATCGACGCCGGATGCGCGCTTGAATACGCGTTGGAGCATGGATATATAAACATAGCCTGCGCGGTGTGTTTTGTACTGCTGTGCGCAATGCTCAGCGCGGCGGGATGTCAGGGCTCGGGGAAGCTGGGATACACACTCTCGCGCCTGCGGGTGAGCTCCTGGGGCGCCTATATCTGTCACTGGCTGCACAACAGCATCTACTTTTTCCTGTTCTGGTGCGCGCAGACGGTGATAATGCTGGGGCTGTGCGCGCTGCACAAGCACGCGCTGGGGGTGGACTACGGACCGCAGGCGGTGTTGCTGGCCAGCTACAGGGTGGACTTTTTTCACAGCCTGCTGCCGCTGGCGGACTGGGGCGTCTACGTGTGCAACGCGCTCATGGTTCTTGCTCTCGGCGCGGCGACGGCGCAGTTTTCCGCGCAGGAAAGGCGGGGACGGCGCGGAAAGGCCATAATAATTATGGCGGCGATAACTGTGTTTTCCTTTACGCGCAGCATGGGCAGCGCGGGCAGCGTGGTTATGGGGATATTCTCCGTTATCGTGATGGTGTGGTGCTTTTTCTCGGGTACGGAGCTTTTGAAGGAGGACGGCGATGAAACGACGGCTTGAGTTGGAGAAGTACGCGCCGGTGGGCTATGACTGGCGTCATGAGCTGAGATTCTTTGCCGGCGGGCTTATAGGGGCGCTTTTGTACAGCCTGCTGCGTTATGGCTTTCGCCTGAGAAGCGCGTATGACAGCCTGTATTACCTGTCCCGTACAACTGGGGAGAAAATACTGCGCGAGGGTGTGATAATGGAGGACTTCGCCGTGCTTATCGACAAGTATCTGCTTGCCTTTCCGCTTATGGCGTTGATATTGGTGTTTTTCGCAGCGTTGCACTACGCCTGGCACCGTCGCGGCAGCCGCAGCGACTACACCATGCGCCGGCTGCCTGACCGATGGGAGATGCACCGCCGCTGCCTGACAATACCGCTTTGTACGGCGCTGATATGCCTGCTGGCGGGCTTTGCGATGCTGCTTGTTTACTATGGAATTTACGTGTTTGTCACCCCAGAGCAGTGCCTGACGCCGGGGCAGTGGGCGAGGATTTGGACTATGGAGGTAAGACCATGATTGAAATAAAAGATGTTTACAAAAACTATGGCGGCAAAAAGGCGTTGGGAGGCGTGAGCCTGAGCCTGCCGCGCGGAGAGATAGTGGGACTGTTCGGTGAAAACGGCGCGGGCAAGACCACGCTGATGAAGTGCATACTGGGCTTCCTGCCCTACAAGGGCGAAA